>DAIDBG010000028.1 GCA_027310225.1 bacterium
GCTCACGCTCGGCGTGGTGAAGTACCTCGACGCCGGGCACCTGTCGGGCGGGCAGCGCAAGCTGCTCGAGTTCGGCATGTGCTTCATCGAGCCGCCGCGGATCGCGCTGCTCGACGAGCCGTTCGCCGCGGTGCACCCGGTGATGCGCGAGACGATGGCCAACTTCATCCGTACGCGCAACGCCCGCGGCCACACGTTCCTGGTCGTGAGCCACGACATGCCGATCGTGGTCGAGCTCTGCCACCGCGCCGCCTGCATGAACGCGGGGCGGCTGATCGCGCTCGGCGCCACGCGGGAGGTGCTCAAGGACACCGCGGTGATCGAGGCGTACTTGGGAAGCGGCAGCCATGCATGAGCTGCTGCTCCGGCTCGACGGCGTCACCGCCGGCTACGCGCAGGACATCGACGTGCTGCGCGAGATTTCGCTCGAGGTGCGCGCCGGCGAGGTGAGCGGCCTCATCGGCCTCAACGGCGCCGGCAAGTCGACCGTCATCAAGACCATCTGCGGCTTCCTCGCGCCCAAGGCGGGGCGCATCGAGCTCGACGGCGAGTCGATCGCCGGCATGCCGCCGCACCACCTCATCGACCGGGACGTGTGCTGCATCCCTCAGGAATCGAGCCTCTTCCCCTATCTCACGGTGGAGGAGAACCTGCTCCTGCCGCTGCAGGGAAGGAAGAAGCTGCGCGAGGTGGCCGCCGAGCGCTACGAGGAGGTGCTCGGCATCTTCCCGGCGCTCGAGGAAAAGCGGCGCGCGCAGGCGGGCGACCTCTCGGGCGGCCAGCAGAAGCAGCTCGAGTTCGCCAAGGCGTGGCTGCAGCGCCCGCGCCTGTGCCTCATCGACGAGCCGAGCATCGGCCTTTCCCCGGTGCTCGCCGAGGAAGTGTTCGGCTGGATCGAGAAGTTCGCGCAGTCGGGCATGGGCGTGCTGCTGATCGACCACAACGTACGACGCGTGGTGCGCATGTCCGACCGCATCCACGTCCTCAGCCTCGGGCGCATCACCGCCTCGGGCGGCCGCAAGGACTTCGAGGGCGACCTGCACGAGCAGGTCCGCCAGTGGCTCGGCCTGGATTTCTAGCTGTCGCGCAGTTCGCGCTTCAGCACCTTCCCCATCGCGCTTCGGCGCAGTCTCTCCACGATCCGCATCTCATCGAATTCGGCTGCACGATGCCCTTGGCCAGCCGGTGGTGCCCGACGAGTAGATGATATTGAACGCCCGGTCGAGCGCGATCGCCGCCTCGACGGGCGATGCGGGCGCATCGCCCAGCCAGCGGTCGAACGCAACGGGCGCGAGCGCGGCCTCGTCGAACGCGATGGCGGGCGCCGCGTCGACGACCGTCCGCGCGATCGCCTCGGCGCCCGCGGCGGGGGGAATGAGCGCCACGCGCAAATAAAGCGGCGCGGTAGCGTCCGCTTTTATTCGGGTTTGACGCCCGCGCGCTTGACGACACCGCGCCAGACCTCGATGTCGCGCTTGATGAGCGCGCCGAACTGCTCAGGCGTGCCGCCCGCGGCCGCGACGCCGTCGGTGGCGAGCTTCTCCTCCATGTCCTTGGCCTTGAGCGCCTTGTTGAGCGCGCCGTTGACGCGGTCCACGATCGGCCGTTGCAGGCCTTTGGGGCCGATAAGGCCGTGCCACAGGATCACCTCGTATCCCTTTATTCCGGACTCGGCGATGGTCGGCACGTCCGGCAAGGCCGGAATACGTTTCGCGGTCGTGACCGCGATTCCGCGCAGCCGTCCCGCCTTGACCTGCGGCAGCACTGCCGCGATGCTGCCGAAGAGGAACTGGGTGTTGCCGGCAATGGTGTCGGTGAGCGCGGGGCCCGTGCCTTTGTACGGTATGTGAACCGCCTTGACGCCCGCCGTGAACAGGAACAGCTCCGTCGCGAGATGCACGATGCTGCCCTGGCCGCTCGAGGCGTAGCTCAACCCGCCGGGCTTCGACTTCGCGAGCGCGATCAAGTCCTTGATGTTCTTGACCGGCAGGGACGGATGCACCGACACCAGGAACGGTCCTTGTGAGAACTGGATCACGGGGGTGACGTCGTTGACCGGGTCGAACTTGAGCGGGTAGAGACTCGGATTCACGGCGTAGCTGCCCGCGATGACGGTGAAGGTATAGCCGTCGGGCGGCGCTTTCGCCCCGAGCTCGGCGCCGAGCGAGCCGCCCGCGCCGGGCCGGTTGTCCACGATGACCTGCTGCTTGAGCGCCTCGGTGAGCTTCTGCGCGGCGACGCGTGCGATGAAGTCGGTTCCACCGCCCGGCGCGAAAGGCGCGATGAAGCGGATGGGCTTGGCCGGGTATTGCTGTGCATGGGCCGCGCCGCCCGCGGCGGCCAACGCGGCGAAGATCAGGACGACTGTGCGTTTCATGGACGTTTCTCCTTCCTGTGCGGACTGCCTTCGGGGATGCTCGCGCGGCTGGGGCAGCGCCTATATTAGACCAACCTCAGTCGAGCTTGATGCCGGCTGCCTTGACCAGGCGGCCGTATTTCGCCAGCTCCTCCTTGAGGTGGGCCGCGTACTGCTGCGGCGTCCCGCCCGCGGGCTCCAGCCCCAGCTCCGAGAGCTTCTCCTTCATGTCGGGGGTCTGCAGGGCCTTCACGATCTCGCGGTTGAGCCGCCCGACGACCGCGGCGGGCGTCTTCGCGGGCGCGAGCACGCCGAACGCGGTGCTCGACTCGTAGCCAGGCACCCCGGCCTCCGCGATCGTCGGGTACTCCGGCACCAGCGCGGAGCGGGTCTTCGTGCCGACCGCGAGCATCTTGAGCCGCCCGGCGCGGACGTGCGGGAGGATGGTCGGCAGGTTCTCGAACATGAGCTGCAGCCGCCCGCCGACGAGGTCGGCGACCGCCGGCCCGGCGCCCTTGTAGGGCACGTGCACGATGTCCACGCCCGCCAGCGCCTTGAACTGCTCGGAGGAGAAGTGGCCGACCGAGCCGTTGCCGGCGGAGCCGTAGTTGAGCTGCCCCGGCTTCGCCTTGGCGAGCGCCACCAGCTCCTTCACCGACTTCACCGGCACCGAAGGATGGATCACGAGCGTGAACGGGCTGATGGTGGCGAGCGAGATGGGCGCGAAGTCGCGCAGCGTGTCGTACGGCAGCTTCGACTGGAGGTTGGGATTGATGGTGAGCGGGCCCGGGCTGCCCAGCACGATCGTGTAGCCGTCCGCGGGCGCTTTCGCGGCGAGATCCGCGCCGATCACGCCCCCGGCGCCGCCACGGTTGTCCACCACCACCGGCTGCCCGAGCGCCTCCGTCAGCCGCGGCGCGAGAAAGCGCGCGACGAGGTCGGTGCTGCCGCCGGGCGCGAACGGCACGATGAATCGGATCGGCTTGCTGGGATAAGTCTGCCCCGATCCAGCCGACGGGGTCTGCGCAGCAGACGCTCCGGCAACGGTTACTGTCACTATTAAGGCAGCCGCGGGCAGATTTATCAATGTGTTGAGAATCATCATGTATTACCCCTCTTGTGGCGTTTCCGCACGGCGCGATGGGAGCGGCTGCCTCCTCCCGCTATGCTCGGATACACGTTACCGTAGTACTTCCGGATCTCGTCGATCTGGTCGGGGCCGGGCGGCGCGTAGTAAAGCCGCTTGCTGAGGAATTTCCCGCCCATGATGCGGTTGATCTTGACCACTGCCTCGGCCTGCTTCACCAGCGCGGTGATGCCGTTCAATATGGGCGTATCGCGATCGGCGTGGTGGATGCCGGCCTGCGCGAGCAGCGCCATGACCACGCCGCCGGCCGGAATGATGACCTCCGCGCCCGCCTCGACGTTGGCATTGGCGGCCTTCATGAACTGCGTGATGATTTCCTTGCGGGCCTTCGGGTCGCGAAAGCCCGCGTCGAGATGCAGGATGCGGTCCACTTTCATGCGGTTCCAGCACGCCATGCGGCCGGCGAGCCCGTAGTAGTGGACGTTGTCGAGGATGCGCGGCGTGAACTTCTCGTTGATCGTCACCAGCGAGAAATTGCGCCCCATCTGGCAGGCGAGGTGCAGGCTGGTTTCGCACAGCGCGAGCACCGGGATGGTGGAGATCTCGCGGCACGACTTCAGCCCCGGATCGCCGATGTTGCCGATCAGGAAGGCGTCGAACCCGCGCTTCATCGCCACCTGCACATTGGTCATCACTTCCCCCGACTCGAGATAGTCGAGGTAGTGGAACTGGTCGGCGACGCCGCCGATCTTCGTGATGCCGTGCACCTCGATCTCGGTGTCCGGGTCCTTGACCGAGTCGAGGATGCGGCGCAGCGCCTGGTTGTAGTCGCTCCAGGCCTTCTGGCGCGACATGCTCTGATACCAGAGTTTCAAGCTACCCCCTCAATGCAGCCGCAGATAAACGCACTCAGATTTCGAAAAAATAGTGACAGAAAGGGTTCCTGAGACCTTCTTCCTGACGGTTCAAATATTGATCCGCTTTTCTTGGCGCCTTGGCGTGCTTGGCGGTATTGATCTTATCGGCGTGTATCGGCGTCCATCGGCGGCTAATTGTTCTTGATCTCTTTTTCGACCCTATCGACAGATCGCGACAAATGGGCTTGGCTACTTGCATAACGACTCCTGCTGACTATGGCAGTTATCCGTCGTGTCCCTTGTCGCCCGTCACCACGCTCATCCTCGCGCGATGGCCACCGAGTTTGATCACCTCATGAGGGGCGAGGATCGGTGTGACGGGTCCACGCGAATTCCATCGCTACGACCAGGAGATGATTTCCCAACCTCGGTATTCGGATAGCGCGCGACTTGCCCCGCAACCAATGGCCGCGCGTGAAAACGACGTATTCTTAGGTCGCTTCGGCGGGGTGAATGCTTAGATATTCCCGAACCTCAAGCTGCATGCGGTCGATCTCCGCGAGGAACCCGGAAACCGCACCGTGGTAGTTCTCGGGATTTGTTTCCACGCGCCGCAATTGTGCAACCTGATCCTGAAACCGGGCAATGCGCTCCAGAGTTACCTTCAATTCCTTGTCGTTGGCAATCATGGCTATTCCTCTACGATCTCAATGATACCCCTGCGGGTCCCCCCGCGCTTATCGAGCTTTACGTAACTTCGTTACATCGCTCGACCCCTCACCCCCAACCCCTCTCCCGAGGGGCGAGGGGAGCGTCGAGCGAGTCCGGATTTGTCATCCGGTTTCGTAACGATCAATAATCTGCCATTCGGAAACAGCCTGTTCCTCGCCGCCGCATGGTCGAAAAGAACTCGGGCTTCACCCACCAATTGCCCCATATCGAATGCATTCTCCATCAGCAGGAACACGTCCACGTCAGCCGGCTCACTCTTGGTGGTCACAAACGAGCCGAACACCACAAAGCGTGCCACATGGCCTGTTTCAATCGATACGCGATAGATTCGTTCCAGCCGCTGTGCCACTGCAACCCGTTGCCGGGACCCCTTCCCGAAGCGGACGAGCAATTCCTGCAGGGTTGCGCGGTAAATTCCAGGCGGAAGATCGCCATCCTTTCCGACCGGAGGCAGCGTGGATTCCATTCGCTTATCCGCGGCTCATATCTTGCAGAGTATCTCCGCGCCGCGCGCGAGCGTCTCCTCCGACTTCGCGAAGCAGAACCGCAGCACCTTGTGCGCCGGCGGCTGCCGGTAGAACACGGAGATCGGGATCGAGGCGACGCCGCGCTCCTTCGTGAGCCGGATCGCGAGGTCGGTGTCCTTCTCGTCGCTCACCGCGTCGTAGGCGAGGTTCTGGAAGAACGTGCCGCGCGAGGGCAGGGGCTTGAAGCGCGAGGCCCTCACTCCTGCGAGGAAGAAATCGCGCTTCTTCTGATAGAAGGCCGCGAGCGAGAGGTAGGCGTCGCGGTTGCCCATGTACTCGGCGAGCGCGTGCTGGATCGGCCCGTTTGCGACGAACACGTTGAACTGGTGTACCTTGCGGAATTCCGCCGTGAGCTCCTTCGGCGCGAGCACGTAGCCCATCTTCCAGCCGGTGACGTGGTAGGTCTTGCCGAAGGAGGAGACGACGAAGCTGCGCTCGGCGAGCCCGGGGAAGCGCGCCACGCTCTGGTGCCGGTGCCCGTCGAACACGATGTGCTCGTAAACCTCGTCGCTCACCACCACGATGTCGGTGTCGCGCAGCATGCCCTCGAGCATCCGCATATCCTCGCCCGAGAGCACGCTCGCCGTGGGGTTGTTGGGCGTGTTGATGAGGATCATGCGCGTCTTTGGTGTGATCGCCTGCTGCACCTCGGGCCAGTCAATGCTGTAGTCGGGGTACTTCAACTGGACGTAAACCGGCACGCCGCCGTTCACTTCAATCGCAGGCGCGTAGCTGTCGTAGGCCGGCTCGAACAGGATCACCTCGTCCCCGGGCCGCACCAGGGTCGTGACCGCGGTGAAGATGCCGTAGGTCGCGCCCGGCGTGACGGTGGCCTCGTCCTCGGGGTCGTAGCGCGCGCCGTAGAGCGTCTCCACTTTTTCGGCAATGCGCTCGCGCAGCCGCATGACGCCCGCCATCGGCGGATACTGGTTGAGCCCCGCGTTGATGTACTTCGTCACGAGGTCGCGCAGCGCCTGCGCGCAGTCGAAATCGGGGAAGCCCTGCGAAAGATTGATCGCGTTGTGCTCCTGCGCGAGGCGCGACATCACGGTGAAGATCGTGGTGCCGATGTTGGGCAGCTTGGAGGAAACCGGGCGCGAAAAACTCGGCATGGACCGGACTGCTCGTTCGGGTTGGTGGTGAGAAGGCGCCGGGTACGATACCCCCGGGGAACCCCTCGGGCAAACGTTACAGCCGCTCCAGGTATTCCACCATGCGCCGCCGCATGGCGGCGTCGGGCAGGCGACCGATTCCCGCCCCCAGGTTGTCCCGGAGGTGGGCGGCCCGCCGCGTGCCGGGAATGGCGCAGGTGACCGCGGGGTGACCCAATATGTACTTGAGAAAGAACTGCGCCCAGCTCTTGCAATCGAACTCGGCCGCCCAGGCGGGCAGCTCCCTGCCTTTGACCCTGTCGAACAGACCGGCCTGGGAAAACGGGCGATTAACGAGCACCGCGGTGCCGGTCTCGGCGGCGAGCGGCAGCAGGCGGGCCTCGGCTTCGCGCTCGGCCATCGAGTAGTTGAACTGGACAAAATCGTATTCGCGGGTCTTGAGATAGCGCTCGAGCTCGCCGTAGGCGCCCGAGTAGTAGTGCGTGATGCCGAGGTAGCGGATGCGGCCGGCGGCTTTCCACTCGCGCAGCGTGCGGGTGTGTACCGCGACGTCGAGCAGGTTGTGCACCTGCATGAGGTCCATGCGCCTGGTGCGCATCCGCCGGAAGGAGTTCTCCATTTGCCGGATGCCGGCCTCGCGCCCGCTGGTCCAGACCTTGGTCGCGAAAAAGAGCTTCTCGCGCAGCCCGAGCTCGGCGGTGAGGTCGCCCACCACGCGCTCGGCCTCGCCGTACATCGGCGAGGAGTCCACCACGCTGCCGCCCAGCTCCACGAGCAGGCGCAGCACTTCCCTCAGCCCGGCGCGCTCGGACGCCCCGGGCCCGACATCGAACGTCTGCCAGGTGCCGAGCCCGACCGCCGGCAGCATCTCGCCCGAGCGCGGTATCGGGCGCTTCAGGATCGCGGGCGCCTGCGCGCGTGCCTTCCGGCTCATGACGGCGAGGGTGCCGCATCCCGCGATCAGCCGCAACACGCGCCGCCGCGATGGATTGCACAGCCGCGAAGCGAACGGGTTCCTGCGCATCATTCATCACTCATCGTTCATCACTGCTTTTTGCCGCCGGCACCAGCTCGTAGCCCTTGCCGCGCATGGCCAGGAGACCGCATAGCGGAACAGGCTCGCCCGGACCGTCATCATTGGCTTAGACTAATAAAGGGACGCAAGATTGCAAGACGGGCCCCGATGAGGCGACGATGATCAAGGACGGGCTGGTGGTATTTGCCAAGCGCGCGTGCCCGGCCTGTGCGCTGATCGAGCCCGTGATGCGGCGCGTGGCGCGGGAAGTGCCGCACTTTCAGGTCGTGTCGCAGGACGACCCCGCCTTTCCCGCCGGGGTCGGAAACGTGATTGACGACCGCGAACTCGATCATTCCTGGCTCAATAACATCGAATTCACGCCCACGCTGATCCGCTACGAAAACGGGCGCGAGGTCGAGCGCGTGGTGAGCTGGGACCGCGAGGGCTGGCGGCGGCTCACCGGCATCCGCAACCTGGGAGACGGGCTGCCGGCGTTCCAGCCGGGATGAGGGTCACGCTCACTCGAGCCCGGGGTGGCCGAGCGGCTGGAAGCGAAGCATAAGGGCAGCATGCTGCGCGCGCGCAGAATCGAGTTCGGCGACGATGACGACCCGGTCGAGGTCTGCTTCGAGCGCGGCTGGACCGACGGGCTGCCGGTCATCCCGCCCACCGACGAGCGGGTGATCGCCATGCTGAAGGGGACCCCGCGCCGGCCCGACGAGGTGATCGGCAAGATCCCGCCCTATCTCGCCGGCTGCACGGTTGAGAAGGTCGCGATCAACGCAGTGATGGCGGGCTGTAAGCCGCAGTACATGCCGGTGCTGCTCGCGGCGCTGGAAGCGGCGCTTGATCCGCTGTTCACGCTGCACGGGGTGCTCGCCACCACTTACTTCTCCAGTCCGCTGATCATCGTCAACGGCCCCGTCGCAAAAAAAATCGGCATGAACTGCGGCATCAACGCGCTGGGTCAGGGCAACCGCGCGAACGCCACCATCGGACGCGCGCTCAACCTGATCGTGCAGAACGTAGGCGGCGGGCGCCCGGGCGAAGCCGATCGCTCCACGCTCGGCGCCCCCAGCAAGTTCACGCTGTGCTTCGCCGAGGACGAATCCGATCCGGAATGGGAGCCGCTGTCGGTGTTGCGCGGCTTCGCGCGCGGCGTTTCGACCGTCACGCTGTTCCAGGGGCACGGCGTGGAGGCGTTCGTGGACCAGAAATCGCGCACGCCCGAGGCGCTCACCCGCTCGATCGCGAGCTCGCTCGTCAAGATCGGCCATCCGAAGCTGGTGCAGTCGGCGCGCGCGATCCTGGTGCTCTCGCCGGAGCATTACCGCATTTATCGAGAGGCGGGCTGGGACCGCCGGCGGATCGAGCGCGCGCTCTACGAAGCGACGATCCGTCCGGGAAGCGAGCTCGTGGCGGGCACGGACGGCGTGGGCGAGGGCATCCCGGCGAGCCGCGCCGGCGAAATGGTGCCCAAGTTCCACGAGGACGGGTTGATGGTGGTGCGCGCGGGGGGCAAGGCGGGGCTGTTCTCGGCGATCCTGCCGGGGTGGCTGGCGGGGCGCAACCGGCTGGAGCTGCAGCCGGTGACCAAAGAGGTCAAAAGCTGAACCACGGAGGACACAGAGGACACGGAGGAAAAGACAAGAACAAGAATTGAACCGCCAAGGCCGCCAAGAAGACAGAATATCGAACCGCCAAGGCCGCCAAGAGCGCCAAGAACGCCAAGAACAACGAGGATTACCTCTAAACGCAGAGGGCGCGGAGGACGCAGAGGGACGCTGAAGAAACAGGAATTTCCGATTCACGATTTACGACTCACGATTCACGGCTTCAATGAACCGCCAAGGCCGCCAAGAAAAATCTTGAACCACTAAGGACACAAAGGACACGACGGAAACAAAGGAACTCCGAGAAAGGAACCAGTCACGAGTCACCAGTCACGGCCTTTGGAACCGCCAAGACACCAAGACGCCAAGAAAGCGACAGAAAATTTCAACCTGATTTTTTATGGAGCATCGTGCGATAAGACGGTCGTTTGCATGAAAAAATTCCGATCGTCACTGCCGGCACCGATTCGCAAACCGGCCTTTAGGCCAACTACTTCAAGTTAGTCGTCACTGGATACTGGGGTGCCGACCATGGACAGTTACAACCCCGATGTAGCTCCCGATCCAGAGGAGTGGCTTGCGAGTGACGAAGGTGAAAGGCTCCTGTTGGTTGAGTCGTACCACCGGGATGCGCGGGTTGAAATACCGAAGGCCGCACGGCGGCTCCACGGGTCCATTCATGTGGTCGTTGAGAACCAGCTCGCGTCAAAAGACGAGCCAGTTGTTCGTGCGCTTGCCAGGCTGATGAAGGAAGGCCTCTCTAGGCACGAGGCCGTCCACGCTATCGGGTGCGTGGTTTCGGAGACAATTTTTGATCGCCTAAAGCTCAAGGAGGCTCCTGAGACAGCGAACGCCCGATACTATGCAGCCGTTGAGCGCCTTACAGCAGCGACATGGCGGGAGTACGGTGACGACTAACAACGCGATGGACAGCGACACTTATTCAGCGCCGCTACGCGCGCCGAGCAGTGCGCGTCATCGCGGACGTTAAGTCCATCCGTTTCCGGATTTCTTGGCGCCTTGGCGTCTTGGCGGTTCGATTTGCATTTTCTTGGCGTTCATGGCGGCCTTGGCGGTTCAAGTTTTTGAATTTGCATTTCTCAGCGTCTTGGCGGTTCAATTGCCTTTCCTTTGTGTCCTTCGTGTCCTTTGTGGTTTAAGATTTTCGACGGAGGTGTGTTATGTGGATGAGAGATCCAACTGCCGAGACGACCGCCGTCAAGCGCCCGCGCGTGAAGCCGCCCGCATCGCTCGCGGGACTCACCATCGGGCTCTTCGACATCGGCAAGACGCGCAGCGACGAGTTCCTGAACCAGGTCGAGAAGCGCTTCGCCGCGCGCGGCCTCAAGGTGAAGCGCTTTGGCAAGCCGACGAATTCCAAGGTGGCGACACCGGAAATCGTCCGGAAAGTCGTGGATGAAGCCGACGCGGTGCTGATTGCGCTCTCGGACTGAGGGTCGTGCACGTCGTGCAGTCTGCACGACCTCATGAACTTCGATAGCCGCGGCATCCCCGGCGTCTCGGTCGTCACCACCGGCTTCACCGACGCGGTGGAGGCGCAGTCGAAGGCGCTCGGCTTCGAGCCGGCGATCCTCTACGTGCCGCACCCGATCCAGAACCGCACGGCCGAGGAGCTGAAGAAAATCGCCGACGAGGCGATCGAGCCCGCGCTCAGGCTGCTGACCCGCAGCGAGTGACGAGATAATCTTCATCCTTGTCACTTCCTGGCGGCGAGCGCTTCCTGGCGCCGGCCGAGCAGCCAGCTCACCGCAAGCCAGGCGAGCGCCACGGGCACGGCGAGCGCGGCGAGCGCGACCACGCCGAAGCCGAGCGCCTTGAGTCCCGTCAGCAGCCAGCCGCTCGCCATGTCCCCTCCGCGGAACACGACGGTGTCAATGAAGTTCTTGGCCTTGTATTTGCGCTCGCGGTCGAGGACGACGAAGAGCAGCTCCCGGGCCGGCTTGGCGATCGCGTACTCGCCGGCGCGCCGCAACACCTGGAACACGGCGATCACCGCCAGCGTGGGCGCAGCGCCGACGACGGCAAACCCGGTTGCCGAGAACACGGGCAGCAGAGCGAGGGTGCCGGCCACACCCAACCCGGCGAGAATCCGCCCCGTGACCGATACCTGCAGCAGCAGCGCGAGCAGGTTGACCGCGAGGTCAATCGTCGCGAAGAGCCGGGTACGCTCGGCGCCGGAAGCGATCTCCGCGGCGACGACGCGCGCCTGCTCGAAGTAGAGGAAGGTAAACAGCAGCGAGAACAGCACGATGTAGGCGCAAATGCCGAGCAGGTACCAGGAAGCGAGCACGGTCCTGATCCCGGCCCACACGCTGCCGCCGATCGCCACCCCGCCGTTCCCGCGCGCCGCGCCTGATGGATCCGCGAAACGCGCGCCCCACGCCAGCAGCCGGTGGATGCAAAGCACGGCGGCGGACAGGAGCGCCGCCGATACCAGCAGCAGATTGGCGACGCCCAGCGGCACCGCGAGCGCCGCGGTCAGCGCCGGGCCGGCGAGCGCGCCGGCGCTGCCGCCGGCGGCGATCGCCCCGAACAGGCGCTTGCCCTGTTCGTTGCTGAAGAGGTCCACCATGAAGCTCCAGAACACCGACACCACGAACAGGTTGAACACGCTGACCCAGATGAAAAACGCCTGTGCCACCCGTGCGGGCGCTACGGCGTTTTTCATCAGCAGGAAGAACAGCAGCAGGTTGGCGATGAAGAAGCCGTAAACCGCCGGCAGCATCACGCGGCGCGGGAAACGCGCCGTCACCCAGCCGAACAGCGGCACCGCGGCGAGCATCGCGATGAAGGTGCCGGTGAACAGCCACGGCAAGTTCGCGATCCCGCCCGCGATGCCCATCTCGTCGCGCACCGGGCGCAGCACGTAATAGCTGCTCAGCAGGCAGAAAAAATAGGCGAACGACCACGCCAGCGCGGGCAGCTCGTGCGGGCGCGCGTCCACGGTTCGCAGCAGCATGGTGCCCAGTGTAGCCGGCCGCGGCCCGATGTCCCGGTGCCGTGCATGGCAGCCTGTGGGTGACGCATTGCACAATACCGGGCCGGTAAAAAAGCCGGGGCAGCTTTAGAAATATTGCCTACATGCAGTTAGTTATATTCATGAACCCGACCAACTCAACAGAGGTCGAATTAGTGATGATGCTATGCGATATACCAGCCTTGCGTCACGGCCATGATCGGGAGCGCCCATGAGCGCAATGGTGCAGAAACTCGTTGCCTTCCAGCGCGGGGAGATCGTGCGGCACCTGCAGTGCCTGTCCGCCGGGGACCGGCGGCTGCGCTTCGGCACGTACATGACCGATGGCGCGATCGAGAATTACGTGCGCGGCATCAGCTTTGCGCGCGACAAGGTATTCGGCATCCACGAGTACGATCTTACGCTGTCGGGGCTGGCGCACCTCGCGCTCGATTCGGAGCGGGACGCCGCGGAACTGGGCTTGAGCGTGCTGCCCGGGCATCGTGGCCGGGGCTACGGCTATGCACTGCTCACGCGCGCCAGGCTGCACGCGAGGACGCTCGGCTACAAGAAGCTCTACATGCACTGCCTGGCCGAGAACCAGGTCATGATCCATCTCGCGCGCAAGGCGGGCATGACGGTGGTCACGGCGCAAGGTGAAGCCGACGCCCATGCGCAACTCACCGACGCCACCTACGGCGACCTCGCGCACGAGTTCATCGGCGATCAGATCGCGCTGGTTGATTTCCTCCTGAAGCAGCAGGCACGCTGGATGCCGCGCAGCCTGTAGCGCGGATTTTCCATCGTGCAATCGGCCCGGCCCGGCCCGGTCCGGCGGCGGTTGACGCGGGGCAGGCGGGGATACGATACTCACGCGTAACGCGCCCGAGGATCCAGAAGAGAGGGCGTACCGCATTCTTTCCGCCAGGAGAAGTAATGAACCCATCGCGTACCGCGCTGTCCGCCGCGCTGACGGCAGCCGTTCTGGGCAGCACGTTCGCCGCCGCGCAGACCTATCCCGTGAAGCCGGTGCGCATGGTGGTGCCGTATTCCGCCGGCGGGCCGGCTGATCTCTACGCCCGCTTCCTCGGCCCGCGGCTGCAGGAGGCGCTCGGCCAGCCGTTCGTCGTCGAAAACCGGCCCGGCGCCGGATCAATCGTCGGCACCGACCTCGTGGCGAAGTCGGCCCCGGACGGCTACACGTTGCTGGTCATGTCCAACACCCACACGGTCAACGAGTCGCTGATCCCGAAGAAACCATTCGCGTTGATGAAGGATTTCGCGCCCGTCGCCCCGATCAACTACTCGGACCTGCTGCTGGTGGTGCACCCGTCGCTGCCGGTGAAATCGGTGAAGGAGCTCGTCGCGCTCGCCAAGGCGCAGCCCGGGAAGCTCAACTACGCCTCCTCGGGAAACGGCACGCCGTACCACATGGCCGGCGAGCTGTTCAAGGCGCTGGCCGGCGTTGACATCGTGCACGTGCCGCACAAGGGCAGCGCCGAGGCGCGCACCAGCGTCATGAGCGGCCAGGTCGAGATGATGTTTGACGCGATCACCACCATGGCGCCGATCGCGAAGGCCGGGAGAGTACGGGCGCTGGCGACGACTGGCCCGAAGCGTTCCACGGTGCTGCCGGACGTGCCGACGATAATGGAAGCGGGCGTGAAGGGTTACGAGACCGGCATCTGGATCGGGATCATGGCGCCGGCCAGGACGCCAAAGGCGGTGCTCGAGCGGCTCAACGCCGGGATCGCGAAGATCATCAGCCGGCCCGACGTCAAAAAAACGTGGAACGAACAGGGCGCGGAACCGATGACGATGACGACTGGTGAATTCGAGAAGTTCCTGAACGCCGACATCGCCAAGTGGGCGGGGGTGGTCAAGGTCGCCGGAATCCGGGCCGACTGAAAGATGAAGAAGTTTGATAGGAGTACTGAGTGCGCCTGGTAACCTTCTCCGACGCCCAAGGCACGCGCATCGGCGTGCAGGACCCCGCTTCGGATACCATCGTGGACCTTGCGGCGGGCACGCGCCTGCCGCGCGACATGACGGCGTTCATCGCACTCGGCAGGAACGGGCTCGTGCGCGCGCGCCGCGCGGTGAAGAGCGGGGAAGGGCGCATTCCTGCGGCCAGCGTGAAGCTGCACGCGCCGATCCCGCGTCCGGCGAAGAACATCCTGTGCGTAGGAAAGAATTACTACGATCACGCCCGGGAGTTCCACTCGAGCGGCGTTGACGCGAGCGGGAAGGAAGCGGTGCCCGAGGTGCCGATCCTGTTCACCAAGTGGCCCAACTCCGTGATCGGCCCGGGCGAGCCCATCCCGAGCGCCAACGACTACACGAATTCGACCGACTATGAGGGCGAGCTCGCGGTCGTGATCGGCGAGGCCGGGCGCAATATCGCGAAGCAGGACGCCTACGGCCACGTTTACGGCTACACCATCATCAACGACGTCACCGCGCGCACGCTGCAGAACCGCCACCGCCAGTGGTTCCTGGGGAAAAGCCTGGACGGGTTCTGCCCGATGGGGCCGTGCATCGTCACCGCTGACGAGGTGAAAGACATCGGCCAACTCCAGCTCGTCACCCGCGTGAACGGCGAGCTGCGGCAGAGCGCGTACGTGAGCCAGCTGATTTTCGATATCCCGGCGCTGATCGAGACGCTGTCGCGCGTGATGACGCTCGAGCCCGGCGACCTCATCGCCAGCGGCACCTGCGCGGGCGTGGGTATCGGTTTCGACCCGCCCCGCTACCTGAAGCCGGGCGACCGGGTGGCGATCAGCATCGAGCCCATCGGCACGCTCGAAAACCCCGTCGGATAGACCACTCCGAACCGCGGGGTCCTCGGCGGTGAGAGGTTGAACAGTGAAGCTCGTCCGGTACGACAGGAACGGCGCGGTGTGCCTCGAGGCGCTCGCCGGCGATGAAGTCGTGTGCGAGATCGAGCATATAGGTCGGCTCAGGAATCATGTCGCTTCGGTGTAGCGGCAAGTCGCCACAACGGGCGAGTTCGCCTGTAAAATCCGCCTATAACGACGAGGAGGGGTCATGAGAACACTCGGCTTGGGAGGGGCATTGCTGGCCGCGTTGCTGCCGCTCGCGGCTGCCGCGCAGGACAAGTACCCGTCGCGTCCGATCGCCATCGTCGTGCCGTTTCCCCCGGGCGGCATCGCCGACCTCACGGCGCGTCCGTTTGCTCCCGCGCTGGAGCGCATACTGAAGCAGCCGGTCGTGATCCAGAACCGGCCGGGGGCGGCCGGCGCGACCGGCACGCAGATCGTTGCCAATTCGGCGCCCGACGGCTACACGCTGCTGGTCGCGCTCGTCAGCATTTCGAGCACGCCGGAAGTGGACAAGCTGTTCGGGCGCACGCCGATCTACACCCGCGACCAGTTCGCGGGCATCGCAAGGCTCAACGCCGATCCGCCGATCCTGGTGGTGCATCCCTCGATACCCGCGAAAAACCTGAATGAGTTCGTGGCGCTCGCGAAGAAACGCCCCGGCGAGATGATCTTCTCCTCTTCGGGGCTGTACGGCGCTTCGCACGTGCCGTTCGAGATGTTCATGCAGGCGGCGGGGCTCAGGATGCGGCACCTGCCCACCACCGGCGGGGGGCCGGCGATGACCGCGGTGCTCGGCGGAAATGCGGTGGCGTGGGCCTCCCCTCCGGCAATCGCCTCGCCGTACCTCAAGGCGGGAAAGGTGAACGGCTTCGCCACCTGGGGCGCGAGACGCCTGCCTGATTTCCCGAACATTCCGACGCTCAAGGAATCCGGCTACGATGTGGAGTACTACCTGTGGACCGGGTTCTTCGCGCCGAGGAACGTGCCCGCCGACGTGTTCAGGACGCTGCGCGAGGCGACCCGCCAGGCGGTGCAGGACCCGGACTTCAGGAAGACCATGGAAAAGATCCAGACCCCGATCGCCTACCAGGACGCCGATGAGTTCAAGGCGTGGTGGGACAAGGACGCGGAGAAGATCGCCGCTGCGATCAGGCGCATCGGCAAGGTCACCGACAAGTAGCAATCCCATTCGAGGAGGCGACGATGAAGGCAAGGCTGTTCTCCGTTCTGCTGCCGTTGGTTCTGGCGGCCGCTCCCGCGGCCGCGCAGGAGAAATTTCCCGCCCGCCCGATCACGATGATCGTCGCCTTCCCGCCGGGCGGGGTGGCGGACATCACGGCGCGCCCGACCGCCGCCGCGATGGAGAAGGTCCTCAAGCAGCCGGTCACGATCGTCAACCGTCCCGGGGCCGCCGGCGCCGTGGGCAATGCGGCCGTGGCGAACGCCAAGCCCGACGGCTACACCATCCTGATGGCGCTTTCCAGCATTTCAGTCATCCCGGCCGCCGACGAGCTGTTCAACCGCAAGCCCGCCTACTCGCTCGACCAGTTCGCGCCGATCGCGCTCATTTCCGCCGATCCGACCATTCTGGTCGTGCACCCGTCCCTGCCGGTCAAGACTCTCAAGGAGCTCGTGGCGCTCGCGCGCGCCAAGCCCGGCCAGTTGACGTTTTCCTCCTCGGGCATCTATGGCGCGCTGCACATGCCGATGGAGATGTTCCTGAACGCCGCGAAGCTCAAGATGCGGCACCTGCCTACCAGCGGCGGGGGGCCGGCGATCACCGCGCTGCTCGGCGGGAACGTGGACCTCACCGCGGGCGGACCGGCGGCGATCAGCGGCTACGTCAAAGCCGGGAAGCTGCGCCCGATCGCGAGCTGGGGCGCGACGCGGCACCCGTCGTTTCCGAACACTCCCACCTTCAAGGAGCTTGGCTACAAGGACGTCGAGTACTACATCTGGGCCGGAATGTTCGCGCCGAAGGGCACGCCCGAGCCCGTGATGGCGGTGCTGCGCGATACGGCGCGCAGGGCGGTCGAGGATCCCGATTTCAAGAAGACGATGGCCAGGGTTGACTCGCTCGTGCAGTACAAGGATGCGCCCGAGTTCGAGAAGTACTGGCAGGCCGACGCCAAACGCCTGGCGGCGCTGGTGAAGATCGTCGGCAAGGTGGAAGACAAGAAATAATCCGCGCGGGAGCCGAGAGCGCCGAATGCCGGAAGCGAACGGAATACCGGAGCGAAACCCGCGCGGATTGCGCAACGACCGCATCTCCGGGCTGCTGCTGTTCGTGCTTGCGCTCGTCGTTGCGTGGCAGAATCGCGCCTACCCGCTCGGCACGCTGGCCGAGCCGGGCCCGGGCTACATGCCGCTGGCGCTCGCCATCTTCATCGGGGCGACGGGCCTGTTGATCGCGGTGTGGGGCGGACAGTCAGCTCCATTCCGCGCTGCGGCATGGCCGGAGTTCACGCGTGCCGTCGTCATCCTCGCTGCGTGCGTCGTCGCGGTGCTCGCGCTCGAGCGTTTCGGCTACCGGCTCACGGTGATAGCCCTGCTGATCTTCCTGATCGGCGTGGTCGAGCGCAAGAACTGGATGCTCGCGGCGGGGGTAGCAGCCGGATTCTCATTTGCTTCCTATTTCGTGTTCGCAACCTGGCTCAAAGTGCCGCTGCCGGCGGGCCCGTGGGGCTTCTGACTGCAAGGCAGAAGGCGGAAGGATGAAGGATGACCCTCGCGCCGCCGCGCGATTCCCAATGTCCCGACCTCTCGTCACCTTCGGTCGGAAGGATG
>DAIDBG010000040.1 GCA_027310225.1 bacterium
CCCCTGGGCTTCATCGGCACGGTGGCCGACTTCAGCGACTGGGAGAAATTCCGGCTCATGGTGCGGCGTGCGCGCCGCTTCGGCTTCGACGGCGCGGGCTGCATCCATCCCGGACAGGTGAAAATCGTGAACGAGGAATACACCCCGGGCGAGGACGAGGTCGCCTACGCCCGCAGGGTGATCCAGATGGACAAGGAAGCGGCGGCGGCCGGGCGCGGCTCGTTCCAGATCGAGGGCAAGATGATCGACATCCCGGTCGTCGTGCGCGCCGAGCGGCTGATCCGGCGCTACGAGGCGATCAAGCAACGCGAGGCGAGAACACTCGCCTCGCGTTAACATGAAAATCCCCGGGAGCGGGGAGAGCGGACTTCATCGAGTGCTTGATCTTCGTCTCTCTGTGTCCTCTGTGCCCTCTGTGGCCAATGAATTGAAAGCGGAGCGTATGACCCAAGACCTGGAACAGCTCAAGGAATGGATCGGCCGGACCGAGTCAGCCGTGGATTACGTGACGGTGCCGCTGGTGCGCCGCCTCGCCGCGACGCTCGACCGCGACGATCCGATGCCGAAGCCGGGCGACCCCCTGCCGATCGGCTGGCACCAGATCCTCTTCCCGCGCGTGGTGCGCCATTCGCAGGTCGGGCCCGACGGGCATCCGCAGCGCGGCGATTTTTTGCCGCCGGTGCCGCTGCCGCGTCGCATGTTCGCCGGCAAGCGCACCACCTTTCACGCGGAACTGCGGGTCGGCGACGAAGTGCGCCGCGAATCGGTGATCAAGGACGTCGCGATCAAGGAGGGCCGCACCGGGACGATGGTGTTCGTGACGGTGAAGACCGACATTACGAGCCCGCGCGGGCTCGCCCTCACCGAGGAGCAGGACATCGTCTATCGCGAGGCGCCGGCGCCCGGCACCCCGCCCCCGCCGCCCCAGCCCGCGCCGGGAAGAGCGGTGTGGGCCCGCACGGTCACGCCCGACCCGGTGATGCTGTTCCGCTACTCCGCCCTCACTTTCAACGGGCACCGCATCCACTACGATCACCCGTACGTGACGAAAATCGAGGGCTATCCCGACCTGGTGATGAACGGAGGGCTCACCACGCTGCTCGTATTCGAGCTGGCGCGCACCCATGCCTCCACGCCCATCCGCTACCTCTCCTCGCGCAACGTGCGCGCGATGTTCGTCAATCAGCCGATCACGCTCGGGGGCGAGCCCTCCCCCGACAACAAGACCGCGAAGCTGTGGGCCACGGATCCTGACGGCGCACTCGCTTTGACCGCGGAAGCGGAGTTCAAATGACTCAAAAGGTCATCCTTCGTCCTTCCGCCTTCATCCTTCAAGCGTAAGCGTATGGCCGGTGGAGCGCTCGAGGGCGTGCGCGTCGTTGACCTCACGGCCGTGGTCGTGGGGCCGCTTGCGACGCAGACGCTCGCCGACCACGGCGCCGACGTGATCAAGGTCGAAGCGCCCTCCGGCGACCTCGGCCGCGCCATCGGCGGCGGCGGGCGCAGCTCCGGCATGAGCCCCAAGTTCCTGCATCTCAACCGCAACAAGCGCTCGATCGTGCTCGACCTGAAGCAGCGCGCCGGATACGAAGCGCTCATGCGCCTGCTCAAAGGCGCCGACGTGCTGGTGTGGAACGTGCGGCCCTCCTCGATGGCGCGGATGAAGCTCGGCTACGAGGACGTGCGCGCGGTGAACCCGCGCCTCATCTACTGCGGCATGTTCGGCTTCGGGCAGGACGGTCGCTACCGCGACAAGCCGGCTTACGATTCCATCATCCAGGGCGCGAGTGGGGTCGCCGCGCTCTACCACCGCGCGACGGGCGAGCCGCGTTACCTGCCGATGGTGATGGCCGATCGCATGGTGGGGCTGATCGCCGTGCAGATGATCCTGATCGCGTTGATCCAGCGTGCCCGCACCGGCGCGGGCCAGGCGATCGAGATCCCGATGTTCGAGAACATGGTGGCGCAAGTCCTGACCGAGCACATGTACCT
>DAIDBG010000044.1 GCA_027310225.1 bacterium
GTACGATCCATGTGGGGCTCTCCTTTCCGTTCGTGATGGGAACAATCACCTTGGCACTCGATGCCCTCAGGATTGTGAGAGCCCCGCTTCACCTTGGCCAACCCCCGCTCTCCTCATTAAGATGGCATGCTCGCCTCCCCCGAACGGGCGGGAGGCGTCCATGCCATCTTGGCGGTTCGCTTTCTTGTATTTCCTCCGCGTCCTCGGCGTCCTCCCCGTTAGACTGAAGTTCCTTCTTGAGCGAGGTGTATTTTCGTGGTAACTCAGTAGCTTGAGCGTTTTGGTGGGTGCTGCGCTCTGGCTACACGGTGATCGTCGAGAGCAGCTTGAACGCGCGCTGTTGGGTCGGATTGGGCGAAGTGACGATCTTGAAGGTAGGTGCTTCGGTAGAGCCTCGCACCGCGCGGCAGGTATTGCGCACGATCGAGGAGAGTTCCTCGAGCAGGGTTCGGAAGCTGTGCACGGGCGAGCCGTCGCGCAGCGTATGCGTGAGCGCCTTACGCTCGGCGCGCTCGGAGCGCTTGGCGGGTGCAACGGGATCGCGCACGCGTTTCGCGGCTTGGTGTTCATCGGCAAAGAGCAGCGCTCGCCAGGCCTCGCGCATGTGCCACTCGACGTAGTAGGCGAGCATGCACAGGAAGAGGTGGGCGCGTACCCGGTCGGCGAGCCGGTGGTGAATCGGGCGCACCTTGAGATCGACCGTCTTCAGCGAGCGGAAGGCGCGTTCCACCTGGGCGAGCGATTTGTAGCTGAGCACCACCTGTGCGCTCTGCATGCTCTGAACAGGTAAGGGTGTGCGCAGCACGTAGAGCCCATCGAGCGCCGCCTCGGCGCGCACCTTCTGCAGTTCGGCGGAGGTGGCCTCGAGCAAGGCCTGGCGTTTGGCCGCCCGCAGCTTCGCGAGCGCGCCATTGCGGCAGGCGATAAGTCGCTCGCCCGGATAGTGCGGATGCGTGAACTCGAACAGGTTGCGCTCATCGAAGAGCCCCAGCGGCAAGCCACCGTCTTCCACCAAGGCGCGGATCTGGGAATTCTTCAGCGCCGTGATCCAGTCCACGCCCGAGAGCGTCCGGAGCTCGTCGATGCCCTTCTGCGAGATCATTCCCCGATCGCCCACCACCACGAAGCGCTCGATGCCGAACTCGTCCTTGAGCCGTACCACCTGGGGCGCCAGCGTTTCGCTATCGGCCGTGTTGCCCTCGAACACCGACACGGCGACGGGGCAGCCGCGCGCATCGGTGAGTAGGCCATAGTTCACCTGGAGCTTGCCCTTCTTGCCATCGCGGTTGTGGCCGATTCGCGCGAGCGGGCAGGAGCTGCCTTCGAAGTAGCTGGAGCTCAGGTCGTAGAGCACCAGGCCGCCTTCCTCGAGGTGGCGCGCGGCGAGCTTCTTCTCGATCGGCCTCTGGCGCTCGAGCAGCCAGTCCATCGCCCGATACAGATCATCCTCGTCGGCGTCCTCGACCTTGAATTCCTCGGCGAGCGTCGTGGTGTGCCACCAGCGCGTGGTCGCGAGCTTGGTATGCGGCGCAAGCACGCGTGCGGCCACCAGCGCACACACCAGATCGCGTTCCCGGCTGGGCCGCGAGGCCACCAGTGCCGCAAATCCGAGCCGCTGCATGGCCACGCGCAGCGCTTGCACATGGCCGTGCGCGGGCGAAGCAATCGCCTCGAACAGCTCTTGCGCAGGGGAAAGCTGCTCGCCGCGAAGAATGGAGCGGAGGGCGAGGATTTGTTCGTCGGTGAGCGACGAGAGATTCGCGAGCGTGCGCTTGCGCACGTGCTTGCCGTGGCGCACCGACTCGCGCAGCAGATAGGTGGGCCGCGAGCCGCGGTTGGGCACGACGTCGATATGCATGGCCACATCATGCCAACATCACTACGCGATGTCAAGCCATTACATGGCTACATAAGGAACGGCCAAAATCAAGCAAACTCATTGCTGCTGCACATTTTTTGCCCTAACGGCGTGCTGATACAGGAGGGAACTTCAGTCTAACCGCACTTGGCGGATTCGCGGGGTACGAGGTGGTCAAGTCGTTGATTATGCATAGGGTGACCTCAGAAGGTCTGCACTACACCGGCGAGTTCAGCGGCGGTGATCTTCGGGGGTGGTTGGGAAGGTAAAGTGAGCTTGAGCTTATCGAGCAGCAGCTTCAATTCGGGCTCGGGTTGGGTGTAGCGCGTCAGGCTCAGTTCGCGTCCGTCGGTGGTGGGCACGTAGACGTCGATCATCTGCACCGCGGCGAATTTATCGAACACGCTGCGCGGGGTGAGCCCTGGGGCGAGTGGTTTAAGCCGCTGGCTGAGCGTGACGTGCAGGCAGTAGGCGAGGAACGCGATGAAGATGTGCGCTTCGATGCGCCGCTCCTCCTGGTGGAAGATCGGGCGGATCGCCAGATCGCCTTTGAGTGTTTTGAAGGCGGCCTCGACTTCGACGAGTTGCAGGTAGAACTGCCAGAGCTTGGCCGGGTCGGATTCAGTGAGGTTGGTGCGCAGCAGATAGCGGCCTTCGCGCCGGCGGACTTCTCTCAGCTTGTCGCGATCGAGCCGGTAAGTGAAGCCAGCGCCGTCTGCGGGCAGCTCGATCCGGATCAAGCGCCACGCCCCTGGCACCTTGGTCTGCCCGCCCCGAGCTTCCCGCTTCGCCCCGCGCCCGCCGCGCTTCATCGCTGCCGGTTCCGGGTCCGGCTTCACCAAACCCTACCCCCGACCGCCCCGGTTCCCCGGGCTTCTGATGCCTTGCTCGGCCAAGCGACACACCTTTCAGCCCTCCTTCTCGTTCGGCCCTTCGCCTGGCGGCTACTACGGCCTCTGCTGACTTCTCGCCCCGGCTCAGCACCGTCGCCCTTTCAGGCACAAAGCGAGATCTCCCCAGGTAAGAGCGCGATCCTTCCCCGCGCAACCGCCGGATTTACGCCGCCTGAGCCTTGGCCACCAGAGCTTCGCAGTCCATTGCCTGCTCGCCCTGCTCGGCGTCGCCTCGTATCCGGTTCTTGTCCATCGGCTCGCGGTTTCGCTCCGTGCTGCCTCCCCACGCTCAGTCACCCTCGCGCAGTTGCACTTCGCTTCGTTCGCTATGGCCCGCTTACGGGGGGACTTGCACCCCCAAGATCGCGCCCATGCTGGGCGCACAAAGAAAAGGCCGGCACGAGGCCGGCCTCAATTTGGATCTTGGTGCCACTCATGCCGCTGCCTTCGCGGCCTTCTCCTTCGCCCTCCTCCGGGCCCCCTCCTTGTCCGTGCCGCCCTTCGCCTGGGCATCCTTGCCCTGCGCGGCTTCCGCGCCAGCCTCCGGGCGGTCCATCAGCTCGACGTACGCCATCGGCGCGCTGTCGCCCTTGCGCAGGCCATAGCGCAGGATCCGGAGATAGCCGCCGCTGCGCTTCGCGTAGCGCGGGCCGAGCACGTCGAACACCTTCACGACCGTCTCGCGGTCGCGCAGCCGGTTGAAAGCGAGACGGCGGTTGGCGAGCGAGGGCTTCTTGCCGAGCGTGATGATCGGCTCGACCACGCGCCGCAGTTCCTTCGCTTTCGGCAGCGTGGTCTGGATCGCCTCGTGGCGCAGCAGCGAGACCGCCATGTTGCGGAACATCGCCAGACGGTGGCTGCTGGTGCGGTTGAGCTTGCGTAGCCCGTGTCTGTGACGCATGGTTAACCCCTAACGATGAGTGATGAACGATGAATGATGAATAAGAAACTGCCTATCGTCCGTTCACCATTCTGCACTCTGCATTCCGCGCTCATCACTGCACTTCATCCTTGCAGTTTCTCCAGTCCCGCCGGGGGCCAATTCTCGAGTTTCATTCCCAGTGTAAGTCCGCGCGAAGCGAGGACTTCCTTGATCTCGTTCAGCGACTTGCGGCCGAGATTCGGGGTCTTCAGCAATTCCGTTTCGGTGCGCTGGATGAGGTCGCCGATGTAATAGATGTTCTCGGCCTTGAGGCAGTTGGCCGAGCGCACGGTGAGCTCGAGATCGTCCACCGGCCGCAGCAGGATCGGATCAATCTGGGTCGCCTTCTTCTCCTCGACGTGGGTCGGCAGGCCCTTAAGATCGGCGAACACCGAGAGCTGCTCGACCAGAATCCTCGCGGCGTGGCGCAGGGACTCCTCGGGGTCGATCGCCCCGTTGGTCTCGATATCGAGCACCAGCTTGTCGAGGTCGGTGCGCTGCTCGACACGGGCGGACTCGACCGCGTAGCTCACGCGGCGCACCGGGCTGAACGAAGCGTCGAGCAGGATCGAGCCGATGCTGCGGCCCTCCTCACCCGCCATCTTGCGGCTGGTGGCCGCGATGTAGCCGCGGCCCTGCTCGACCTTGATCTGCATGTCAATCTTGCCGCCGGATGCGAGGTGCGCGATCACGTGATCGGGGTTGACGATCTCCACGTCGTGCATGGGCTCGATGTCACCTGCGGTGACCACGCCTTCGCCGTTCTTCCTGAGCGTGAGGAGCGCTTCCTCGCGGTTGTGGAGCTTCAGCACGATGCCCTTGAGGTTCAGCAGGAGGTCAACCACGTCCTCCTGCACGCCGTCCAGGGTCGAGTACTCATGCAGCACGCCAGCGATCTTGACCTCGGTCGCCGCGTAACCCGGCATCGAGGACAGCAGCGTCCTGCGAAGCGCGTTGCCCAGCGTGTGGCCGTAGCCGCGCTCGAACGGCTCCATGGTGAGCTTGGCGTGGTACGGCGAGATGTTCTGGACGTCGATGATGCGGGGCTTCAGGAAAGCGCTGCTTTGCATGGCTCGGATACCTCTGGAAAATTACTTCGAGTAGAGCTCGACCACGAGCGACTCGTTGATGGTGGGCGGCAGCTCCTTGCGCTGCGGCCGTGTCTTGAACTTGCCCTTCAGCGCCTTGGCATCCACTTCCAGCCACTCCGGATAGCCGCGGCCTTCAGCGGCCTCCACCGCCGCCTTGATCCGGAGCTGCTGCCTGGCCTTCTCCGCGACCTCGATGAGGTCGCCCGGCCGGCACACGAATGAGGGCGTGTTGACACGCTTGCCGTTCACCAGGATGCCGTTGTGGCGCACGATCTGCCGCGCCTCGGTGCGCGAGGCGCCGAAGCCCATGCGGTAGGCTACCGTGTCGAGGCGGCTTTCCAGCAGCTGCAGCAACTCTTCGCCGGTAACGCTCTTGCCGCTCTCGGCCCGGTGGTACACCTTGCGGAACTGGCGCTCGAGGAGCCCGTAGATGCGGCGCACCTTCTGCTTCTCTCTGAGCTGCACGCCGTAGCCCGAGAGCCGGACGTTTTTCTGGCCGTGCTGCCCCGGGGGATAGTTGCGGCGCTCGATCGCGCACTTGTCGGTGAAGCACTTTTCGCCCTTCAGGAAGAGCTTCTCGCCTTCCCGGCGGCACTGGCGGCACTTCGCATCGAGATTTCTGGCCATTCAATTTCCCCTATACGCGGCGCCGCTTCGGCGGACGGCAGCCGTTGTGCGGCACCGGGGTCACGTCCGCGATCTGCGTGATCTTGAAACCGACGGCGTTCAGCGCGCGCACCGCGGACTCGCGGCCCGGGCCCGGTCCCTTGATGCGCACTTCCAGGTTCTTCACGCCGCACTCCTGCGCAAGACGCCCCGCGCGGTCGGCGGCGACCTGCGCGGCGAACGGCGTGCTCTTGCGCGAGCCCTTGAAGCCGTTGCTGCCGCAGGTCGCCCACGCCAGCGTGTTGCCCTGGCGGTCGGTGATGGTGACGATGGTGTTGTTGAAGGACGCGTGAACGTGGGCGATGCCTTCCGCCACGTTCTTCTTGACCTTCTTGCGCACCCGGGTGCTGGCTTTTGCCATAATGTGCCGTCCTCGGACTTAAATGGTGGCCGCCTTGATGATCTTCACCGCCGCCTTGCGCGGGCCCTTGCGCGTGCGGGCGTTGGTGCGGGTGCGCTGGCCGCGCACCGGCAGGCCCAGGCGGTGGCGCTTGCCGCGCCAGGTGCCGAGATCCGTGAGCCGCTTGATGTTCATCGAGACCTCGCGCCGGAGATCCCCTTCGACCGCGAACTTTGAAACCTGCTCGCGCAGCCTGTCCATCTCGCTGTCCGAGAGATCCTTGATCTTGGCCGCGTGACTGACGCCCGCCGCCGTGCAGATCATGCGCGCGCGCGCGCGGCCGATGCCGAAGATCGCGGTCAGCGCAATTTCGGCGTGCTGCTGGTTCGGGATGTTGACTCCGCCTATCCGGGCCATGCCTCGCCTCGACAAGAAAAGTTTGCGATTCTAGCGCGTAACATGCTAATTTTCAATATAAATCAAGCCCTGCCCGCGGTTCCGCTCAGCCCTGACGCTGCTTGTGCCGCGGATTCTTGCAGATCACCCGCACCACGCGCTTGCGGCGGACGATCTTGCAGTTGCGGCAGATCTTCTTCACCGATGCCATGACTTTCATGTCCGTTCCTCACGAGCCGGTAAATAGGGAATGGGGAATCGTCAGACCGTCCCCCGCATCACTTGGCGCGGAACACGATGCGCCCGCGCGACAAATCGTAGGGCGTCAGTTCCACCGTGACCTTGTCGCCGGGCAGAATGCGGATATAGGGCATGCGCATCTTGCCCGAGATGTGTCCCAGCACCACATGGCCGTTCTCGAGCTTCACGCGAAACGTGGCGTTGGGCAGCGTTTCCACGATCTCGCCCTGCATCTGTATGGTTTCCTCCTTGGCCATCAGCGCGTCGGAAACACCCCGCCCTTGAAATTCGCCTTCTTGAGCAGGCTCTCGTACTGGTGCGACATGATGTAAGCCTGCACCTGCGACATGAAGTCCATGGTCACCACCACGATGATGAGGAGCGAGGTGCCGCCGAAGAAAAACGGCACGTTCTTCCACACGATCAGGAACTCCGGCAGCAGGGACACCGCCGTCAGGTAGATCGCGCCCGCGAGGGTCAGCCGCATCAGGATGCGCTCGACGTAGCGCGCGGTCTGCTCGCCCGGCCGGATGCCGGGCACGAACGCCCCGCTCTTCTTCAGGTTGTCGGCGGTCTCCTTCGGATTGAACACGAGCGCGGTGTAGAAGAAGCAGAAGAAGATGATCGCCGAGGCGTACAGCGTCACGTAAACCGGCTGCCCCGGGGACAGCGTGGCGGCGATGTTCTTGAGCCAGGTGAACCCCTCGCTCTGGCCGAACCAGCTCACCAGGGTGGCCGGGAACAGAATGATGCTCGAGGCGAAGATCGGCGGGATCACCCCCGACATATTGAGCTTCAACGGCAGGTGCGAACTCTGGCCACCGTAGATCTTGTTGCCAACCTGGCGCTTGGCGTAATTCACCAGGATCCGGCGCTGGCCGCGCTCGACGAAGACGACGAACCCGGTTACGCCGAGCACCAGCGCGAAGATGACGAGCGCGACCAGCACCGAGAATGCCCCGGTGCGCACCAATTCGAGGGTGCCGGCCACCGCCTGCGGCAGCCCCGCCGCGATGCCGGCGAAGATGATAAGCGAGATGCCGTTGCCGATGCCGCGCTCGGTGATCTGCTCGCCGAGCCACATCAGGAACATGGTGCCGGTGGTGAGCGTGATCATGGTGGTGAGGCGGAACGCGAGGCCCGGATCAATCACGAGCCCCCTCTGCGCTTCCAGCGCGATCGCGATGCCCATGGCCTGGAACAGGGCGAGCCCCGCCGTGAAGTAACGGGTGTACTGGGTGATCTTGCGCCGGCCGGCTTCGCCTTCCTTCTTGAGCGCCTCGAGCGCGGGCGAGGCCACGGTCATCAGCTGCATGATGATCGAGGCCGAGATGTAGGGCATGATGCCGAGCGCGAAGATGGTGAAGCGCGACAGCGACCCGCCCGAGAACAGGTTGAACAGGTCGAGAATGCCGCCGCGCTGCGAGCGGAACAGTTCCGCGAGCTGCTCGGGGTCTATGCCCGGCACCGGGATATAGGAACCGATGCGGAACACGACCAGCGCGCCGAGCAGGAACAGCAGGCGGCGCTTGAGATCGCCCATCTTGCCCATGCCCAGCAGGGAATTGGTAGCGGCCATGCTCAGTCAGCCTTGTTCCCGGCTGCGCCTTCCCTGGCAGCGGCCTTCTTCAGCTTTTCCTTCCTGCCGTGCTGCGCGGCGGGAGCAGCCGGCGCTTCAATGCTGCCGCCCGCGCCTTCGATCGCGGCACGCGCGCCCTTGGAGACGACGAGACCCTTCAGCGCGAGCTTGCGCTTGATCTCCCCGGCGAGGATCACCTTGACGCGCAGCGCGATCTGCGGCACGAGGCCCGCCCGCTTGAGCGCCGCGAGGTCTATGGTGTCGGCCCCGACTTTTTGCAGGTCGGAGAGCCGGACCTCTGCGGTCTCGTTCCTCTTGAGCGAGGTGAACCCGCGCTTGGGCAGCCGGCGCTGCAGCGGTATCTGGCCGCCCTCGAAGCCGACCTTGTGAAAGCCACCCGAGCGCGCTTTCTGCCCCTTGTGGCCGCGCCCCGCGGTCTTGCCGTGGCAGCCGAAGCCGCGCCCGACGCGCTTCCTGCCGCGCTTGGAGCCGGGTGCCGGCTTGATTCCGTTAAGTTTCACGTCAATGCCGTTTCAGTTGATGTCATTCCATTAATGGATCTCGGCGCATGCGCGCTGGGATACCTACTCGTACTTCACCAGATAGGACACCCTGTTGATCATGCCGCGGATGGCCGGCGTGTCCGGCAGCTCCACCGTCTGATTGAGGCGCCTGAGCCCCAGCCCGCGCACGCACGCACGGTGCGGCTGCTTGCTGCCGATCGGGCTCTTCACCAGCGTCACCTTCAATGTCTTCCCGGCCCCGGCCATGATCACCCCGTGATTTCCTCGACCGACTTGCCGCGCTTGGCGGCGATCTCGGCCGGCGTGTTCATCTGCGTCAGTCCGTTGATGGTGGCGCGCACCACGTTGTAGGGATTGGTCGAGCCGAGACACTTGGCGAGCACGTTCTGCACGCCCATCACCTCGAACACCGCGCGCATCGGGCCGCCGGCGATGATGCCGGTGCCATCGGACGCGGGCTGCATATAGACGCGGGAGGGGCCGTGGTGGCCGATGACCGCGTGCTGCAGCGTGCCGTTCTTGAGGTTCACCTTGACCATCTTGCGCCGCGCCTCCTCCATGGCCTTCTGGACCGCGACCGGCACCTCGCGCGCCTTGCCCTTGCCCATGCCGATGCGGCCATCGCCGTCACCGACCACGGTGAGCGCGGCAAAGCCCAGCACGCGGCCGCCTTTCACGACCTTGGTGACGCGGTTGATCGCGACCATCTTCTCGCGCAATCCGTCGCCGCGCTCGTCGCCGCCCGTGTGCATTTTCGATGCCTGAATCTTCGCCATGCTTTCCGCCCGTCAGAATTTGAGTCCGGCCGCGCGCGCTGCTTCCGCCAGCGCCTTCACGCGCCCGTGGAACTTGTAGCCCGCGCGGTCGAACGCGACCGCCTCGATGCCGAGGCTCCTCGCCTTCTCGGCGATGCGCCTGCCCACTTCCGCCGCGGCCTTCACGTTGCCGCCGTACTTCACCTGCCTGCGCACCTCGGGCTCGACCGTGGAAGCGGCCGCGAGAACTTTCGCGCCGCCCGCGTCGAGCACCTGCGCGTAGATGTGACAGTTCGAGCGGTGCACGGTGAGGCGCACCGCCTTCAGCTCCGCGATCCTGGCGCGGGTCTTGCGCGCGCGGCGCAAGCGTTGGATGTTCCTGTCCGGCATGTGTCGCTCCGCCTACTTCTTCTTCGTTTCCTTGATCACGACCTGCTCGTTGGTGTAGCGCACGCCCTTGCCCTTGTAGGGCTCGGGGCTGCGGTACGCCCGCACCTCGGCCGCCACCTGGCCGACCTGCTGGCAGTCGAGGCCCTTGATCACGATCTCGGTCTGGGTCGGCGTCTCGACCTTGACGCCCTTCGGCATCGAGTGCACGACCGGGTGCGAGAAACCGAGCGTGAGGTTGAGCTTGTCGCCCTGCGCCTGCGCGCGGTAGCCCACGCCGACGAGGCTCAACCTCTTTTCAAAACCCCTGGTGACGCCGGTGACCATGTTCGCGACCAGCGCGCGCACGGTGCCCGACATCGCGTTCGCCTGCCGCGAGTTGCCGGGGGCGCTGAACCGGAGGCGGTTTTCCACCTTCTCGACCCTGACCTCCCCCGGCAGCCGCTGGGTGAGCGTCCCGAGCGGGCCCTTCACCGAGATCTCGGCGAGGGTGAGCGCCACTTCGACCTTCTCCGGCAGCACGACGGGGGCGTTTCCGATTCTCGACATGGCGTTGCTCCCGTCAGGCCACGATGCACAGCACTTCGCCGCCGACGCCGAGCCCGCGCGCCTTGCGGTCGGTCATCACGCCCCTCGAGGTGGAGACGATGGCCACCCCGAGGCCGTTCATCACCTTCGGCAGCCCGTCCTTCGGCCGGTAGATCCGGAGGCCGGGGCGGCTCACCCGCTCGATCTTTTCGATCACCGGCTTGCCGGCGTAGTACTTGAGGCCGATCTCGAGTAACTGCCTGCCTTGCACATCGCGCATGGCAAAGTCCTCGATGTAGCCTTCGTCCTTGAGCACCTGGGCGATCGCCGCCTTCAGCTTGCTTGCGGGTATCGCCACTGACTGCTTTTCCGAAAACTGGGCGTTGCGGATGCGGGTGAGCATGTCGGAGATCGGATCGGTCATCATAAATTCAGTTCCGAGTTTTGAGTTTCCGGTTTCGAGCCGTCGTTTTCAGGTTCTGAACTCGGAACCCGCAACTCGGAACTCGAAACTTTCTGTTTACCAGCTCGCCTTGATCACGCCTGGAATCTCGCCGCGCAGCGCGATGTCGCGCAGCTTGCCGCGGCCGAGGCCGAACTTGCGGTACACCCCGCGCGGACGCCCGGTGAGCGCGCAGCGGTTCCTGAGCCGCACCGGGCTCGCGTTCCGCGGCAGCTTCTGCAGTTTCTCGCGCGCCGCGTAGCGCTCCTCGGGCGAGAGCTTCTGGTCGCTGATGATCGCCAGCAGCTCCTTGCGCCTGGCGGCGTACTTCTTGACGATTTCGCGTCGCTTCTTTTCGCGGTTGATCAGGGCGGTCTTTGCCATGGGGTTGCCTCAGTTCCTGAACGGAAATCGGAAGGCGGCAAGCAGCGCCTTCGCCTCGTTGTCGGATTTCGCGGTGGTGGAAATTGTGATGTTCATGCCGCGGATCGTGTCGATCTTGTCGTACTCGATCTCGGGGAAGATGATCTGCTCCTTGACGCCCATGTTGTAGTTGCCCCGGCCGTCGAAGGCCCTGCCCGAAATGCCGCGGAAGTCGCGGATACGCGGCATCGCGATGCTGACCAGGCGGTCGAGAAACTCGTACATGCGCCGGCCGCGCAGCGTCACCTTGCAGCCGATGGGATAGCCCGCGCGGATCTTGAAGGTAGCCACCGACTTGCGCGCCTTGGTGACGACCGGCCTCTGCCCCGTGATCTTGGTCATGTCGGAGACGGCGTTGTCCATCATCTTCTTGTCGGCAACCGCCTCGCCCACGCCCATGTTGAGCACGATCTTGTCGATGCGCGGCACCTGCATCGAAGTCTTGTAGCCGAATTGCTGCATCAGCTCCTTGACCACGGTCCCGCGGTAGTGGATCTGCAGGCGCGGAACGGGAGCGGGCCGCGTTTCCTTCGTCTCCCTCGGCGCGGCGGCTTCCTTCTCTTCCGGCCGGACCTGCTTCGCCTCCCGCCTTTCCTTCGGCGCCGCGGCCTGTTTCGCTTCCCTGGAGGCCTTCGCTTCCTGCTGGGGCCTGGCGCCCTTCGCCGGCCCGGCGTCCCGGTCCTTGCCTGTCTTGGCTGAGCTCATGCGTCTATCACTTCGCCGTTGGACTTGAAATACCGGACGCGGCGGCCGTCTTCCAGCGCCTTGGTGCCGGCGCGGCCGGCCTTCCTGGTCGCCGGGTTGTAAAGCGCCACGTTCGAGACGTGCAGCGGCATCTCCTTGTCAATGATGCCACCGGTGATGCTCTTCATCGGGTTCGGACGCTGGTGCTTCTTCACCTTGTTGGCGCCTTCCACCACCACGTGTTCCGCGTCAACGATCTTCAGCACCGTGCCGCGCTTTCCTTTGTCGCGGCCGGCGAGAACGATGACATCGTCGCCTTTACGTATTCTCTTCATCGCCAATGCCTGTCCCGTTTCACTACAGCACTTCCGGCGCGAGCGAGACGATCTTCATGAACCGCTCGCTCCGCAGCTCCCGGGTCACCGGCCCGAAGATGCGCGTGCCGATCGGCTCGAGCTTCGGCGTGAGCAGCACCGCCGCGTTGGAATCGAATTTGATCACCGAGCCGTCGGCCCGCCGCACGCCCTTGGCGGTGCGCACCACCACGGCGTCGTAGACCTCGCCCTTCTTCACGCGCCCGCGCGGAGCCGCGTCCTTGACGCTCACCTTGATGACGTCGCCGATGCCGGCGTAGCGCCGCTTCGAGCCGCCCAGCACCTTGATGCACATCACCGAGCGGGCACCGGTGTTGTCGGCCACGTCCAATACGGACTGCATCTGTATCATCGTCGTTCTCGCTAGATTCTCTTCTCCAACTTCCTCCGCGGTCTGCGCCGCGGCCAGTATTGGAGCCCGTCCGGGTCGGTCGCCGCGGCCGTCGCGGCCCCGGCGAAAATGCCTGCTTCTCGCGCGCGGCGCCCCGCAGCCGGCGGAACGCCGAAAGGGTAGAAATTATACGGATACGCCGCTCAATCCGCAACGTAAAATCATCATATGACCCTGCCTTTCTCCACGAGCTTGATCACGCGCCACGCCTTGGTCCTGGCGAGCGGCCGGCACTCCTCGATCAGCACCAGGTCGCCCTCCTTGCACTCGCTCGCCTCGTCGTGCGCGTGATACTTCTTCGAGCGCGTGATGAACTTGCCGTAGAGCGGGTGCTGGACGCGCCGTTCCACGAGAACGGTGACCGTTTTCTTCATCCTGTCGCTGACCACACGCCCGGTCAGCCGCCGCTTGGTGGTGTTCGCTTCGCTCATGCCTCGCCCTGTCCCCTGGACTTCTCGGCCAGCAGCGTGCGCACGCGCGCGATGTCGCGCCGCACCTTGCCCAGCTGGCTGGTGTTGGAGAGCTGCTGGGTGGCCTTCTGCATGCGCAGGCTGAACCGGGCCTTGAGGAGCGAGTGCAGCTCCTGCCGCAACTCCTCGGGAGACTTCGTTCTCAGCTCGGATGCCTTCATCGCCTAGCTCCCCACCAGCCGTGAAACAAATACCGTGCGCAACGGCAGCTTGGCCGCCGCGAGGCGAAACGCCTCGCGCGCCTCCGTCTCCTGCACGCCGTCCATCTCGTAGAGCACCGCGCCGGGCTTGATCTCGGAAACCCAGAATTCGGGGTTGCCCTTGCCATTGCCCATGCGCACCTCGGCCGGCTTCTGCGATACCGGCTTGTCCGGAAAGATGCGGATCCAGATGCGCCCGCCGCGGTGAATATGGCGCGACATGGCGCGGCGCGCCGCCTCGATCTGGCGCGCAGTAAGCCGGCCTCGTGTGGTCGCCTTCAGGCCGTACTCGCCGAAGGAAACCTTGTTGCCGCGGGTGGCAATGCCGCGGTTCCGGCCCTTCTGCTCCTTGCGGTATTTACGCCTTGCCGGTTGCAGCATTCTTTGCTCCTGACTTCGCCGGCGCCTTCCTTGCGCGCGGCTTCTTCGGCCTGTCCTTGGCGGCGCCAGGCGCAGCCGCAGGCGCGGGCTTGTCCACCGCCGCAGGCGACGGAGCCGGCGCCGCGAGCGCCGCGGCGATCGCTGCAGCCGGCTGGTCGTTCTTCGCCATCACCTCGCCCTTGAACACCCACACCTTGATGCCGATCACGCCATACGTGGTCTTGGCCTCGGCAGTCCCGTAATCGATGTCCGCACGCAGCGTGTGCAGCGGCACGCGCCCTTCGCGGTACCACTCGTAACGCGCGATCTCGACGCCGTTCAGCCTCCCCGAGCTCGCGATCTTGATGCCCTGCGCGCCGAGACGCATGGCGTTGGTGATGGCGCGCTTCATGGCGCGGCGGAACATGATGCGCTTCTGCAGCTGCTGCGCGATCGAGTCCGCGATCAGCTGTGCGTCGAGCTCGGGCTTGCGCACTTCCTCGATGTTGACGTGCACCGGCACGCCGAGCATCTTTTGCAGCTCGCCCTTGAGCAGCTCGATGTCTTCGCCCTTCTTTCCGATCACGACCCCGGGACGCGCGCTGTGCACCGTAATGCGCGCGTTCTTGGCCGGACGCTCGATCACGACCCTGGAGACCGCGGCGTGCGCAAGCTTGTTCTTGATGTGCTCGCGCACCTTGAGGTCCTCCAGCAGCATTCCCGCGAAGTTCTTGTTGTTGGCGTACCAGCGCGAGGACCAGTTGCGGTTGAGCGCGAGCCGGAACCCGATCGGATTGATCTTCTGACCCATCTACTTTCTCCCGTCGCCGACCGTCACGAAGATGTTGCACGTCGGCTTGTTGATGCGTGCGCTGCGCCCCTTGGACTGCGCGCGGAAACGACGCAGGAACGAGCCGCGCTCAACGCCGATGCTCGTCACCCTGAGATCATCGATGTCCGCCCCGTCGTTGTGCTCGGCGTTCGCGATTGCGGACTCCAGCACCTTGCGGATGATCACCGCGCCCTTCTTCGGCGAGAACTGCAGGATGTTGAGCGCCTGCTCCACCTGCTTTCCGCGGATCAGGTCGGCCACCAGGCGTCCTTTCTGGGCCGACAGGCGCACGCCGCGCAGTTTCGCTGTGGTGTTCATGCTCTCTGACCTCATGCCTTCGCCGCCGGCGCTGCTGCCGGTGTCGGGCTCGATTTCCTGTCGCCGCCCGCCGCGGCGGCCGCGGCAGCTTGCGCCGAACCCGCCTTCGAGTGCCCCTTGAAGATGCGGGTGTGGGAAAACTCGCCGAGCTTGTGGCCAACCATGTTTTCGGTGACATAGACCGGCACGTGCTGCCGGCCGTTGTGCACGGCGATGGTGAGCCCCACGAAATCGGGCAGGATGGTCGAGCGGCGCGACCAGGTTTTGATCGGGCGTTTGTCGTTGGTCCTCTGCGCCGTTTCCACCTTCTTCATGAGATGGAGATCAACGAACGGGCCCTTCTTGATCGAGCGTGCCATGGATCAGCCTCCGACCGCCTTGGCGTTACGGCGCCGGATGATCATGGCGTCGGTACGCTTGTTCTTGCGCGTCTTGTAGCCCTTGCACAGCACGCCCCACGGGGAGACCGGGTCCTGCGCCGCAGCGGTCTTGCCCTCGCCGCCGCCGTGCGGATGGTCAATCGGGTTCATCGCCACGCCGCGGACAGTGGGACGCACGCCGCGCCAGCGCACGCGTCCGGCCTTGCCGACCGATTCCAGAGAATGCTCCTCGTTGCCGACCTCGCCGATGGTCGCGCGACAGTTGATGTGCACCCTGCGGATCTCGCCCGAGCGCAGCCTGATCTGCGCGTAGTCGCCTTCGCGCGCCAGCAGCTGGACCGAGGCGCCCGCCGCGCGCGCGAGCTGCGCGCCCTTGCCCGGCAGCATCTCGACGCAGTGGACGGTGGTGCCGACGGGGATGTTCCGCAGCGGCAGCGTGTTGCCGACCTTGATCGGGGCGTCCGCCCCGGAGACGAGCTGCATGCCCGCGCTCACGCCTTTGGGCGCGACAATGTAGCGGCGCTCGCCGTCGGCGTAACAGAGCAGCGCGAGATGGGCGCTGCGGTTCGGATCGTACTCGAGGCGCTCGACCCTGGCCGCAATGCCGTCCTTGTCACGCCTGAAGTCAATGATGCGGTAGTGTTGCTTGTGGCCGCCGCCCTGATGGCGCATGGTGATCTCGCCGTGCATGTTGCGGCCGGCCTTTCTGGCCTTGCGCTCGACGAGGCGCGCCACCGGCCTGCCCTTGTGCAGGTCGGGATTGACGACCTTGACCACCTGGCGCCGGCCGGGCGTGACGGGTTTGACCTTGACCAGCATTACTTGGCCTCCGCTTGTTCCGCAAAGTTGATTTCCTGGCCGGGCTTGAGGCAGACGTATGCCTTCTTCCAGTGGGCGCGCCGACCCGCGAGCTGCCCGAAGCGCTTGCCCTTGCCGCGGACGTTGACGACTTGCACCGACTTCACCTCGACCTTCTTGTCCTTGGCGCTGAACATCAGCTCGACCGCGGCCTTGATCTCGTGCTTGGTGGCGTCGGCTGCGACCCGGAACACGACTTGGTTGTTCTTGTCGGCGACGAACGTGCTCTTTTCCGAGATCACCGGCGCCAGGATCACCTGCATCAGGCGCTCCGGGTTCTGGACTGCGCTCATGCCAGCAGCTCCTCGATCTTCGCGACGGCGCCCTTCGTGACCAGCACCTTCGCGTGCCGCATCAGGGAGAGCGGGTCGGCGTCGCCGGCCGCCACCACGTTGACGTTGGGCAGGTTGCGCGAGGACAGCCGCAGATTGTCGTCCACGGCCTCGGTGATGATCAGCACGTCATCGAGCCCCATGCCCTTGAGCTTGGCCGCAAGGAGTCCGGTCTTGGGCGCATCCACCGTGAATTTCTCGACCACGGCGAGCCGGTCCTCGCGCGCGAGCTGGGACAGGATCGAGCAGACGCCCGCGCGGTACATCTTGCGGTTGAGCTTGTGCGCGAAGTTCTCTTCCGGCAGGTTGGGGAAGATCTTGCCGCCGCCGCGCCACAGCGGGGAGGAAGCCCTGCCGGCGCGCGCGCGCCCGGTACCCTTCTGCCGCCACGGCTTCTTGTTCGACTTATTGACGTCACCGCGCGCTTTCTGCGCCCGCGTTCCCTGCCGCGCGTTGGCGAGATGGGCGGTAACCACCTGGTGAACCAGCGCCTCGTTGTACTTGCGTCCGAACGCGGCGTCGGAAGCCGCGACCGTGGCGGTCGGCTTGCCCTGTTCGTTGATCACTTTGAGTTCCATGGCGCCCCCGCTCATTTGCCCTTGCCGGCCTGCTTGGAAGCGGCGGCCTTGGTCGGCACCGCCACCGGTTTTGCCGACCGCACGGCCGGGCGCACCGTCACGCCGCCGCCGCGGGAACCGGGCAGCGCGCCCTTGATGAGCAGCAACTGGCGTTCCGCATCGATGCGGATGATCTCGACGTTCTGCACGGTGCGCCGGGCGTTGCCGAGGTGGCCCGCCATGCGCTTTCCGGGAAACACGCGGCCCGGGTCCTGGTCCTGCCCGATCGAGCCGGGCTTGTTGTGCGAAACCGAGTTGCCGTGGCTCGCGCGGTTGGAGGAGAAGTGGTGGCGCTTGATGACGCCGGCGAAGCCCTTGCCCTGCGAGGTGCCGGTGACGTCCACCTTCTGTCCGATCCTGAAGATGGCCACTCCGATCACGCCGCCCGGCGCGAGGTTCGCCGCGTCTTCCGGCTTGACGCGGAATTCCCTGAGCACGTGGCCCGCCTCGACGCCGGCCTTCGCGAAATGGCCGGCGGCGGCCCTGTTCACGCGGCTCGGGCGCCGCCGCCCGTACGCGACCTGCACCGCGGCGTAGCCGTCGGTGTCCGGCGTCTTGATCTGGGTCACCCGGTTGTTCGACACGTCCACCACGGTCACCGGGACGCTGTCGCCGTCCTCGGTGAACACGCGGGTCATGCCGACCTTGCGACCCACCAAACCCAAACTCATGTTCTTCGCCTCACTCAGGATTGAGCTATCAGGATTGAGTTTCCGGCCCCGCTCAATCCCCGACCCTCATTCCTCATAACTTGATTTCAACGTCCACGCCCGCCGGCAGATCGAGCTTCATCAGCGCGTCCACCGTCTTGTCGGTGGGATCAATGATGTCCATCAGGCGCAGGTGCGTCCGGATCTCCAGTTGCTCGCGCGAGGTCTTGTTCACGTGCGGCGAGCGCAGCAGGTCGAAGCGCTGCTTGCGCGTCGGCAGCGGAACGGGACCCTTCACCACCGCGCCGGTGCGCTTCGCCGTGTCCACGATCTCGAGCGCCGACTGATCGATCAGGCGATAGTCGAACGCCTTCAACCGGATGCGGATCTTCTGACTTTTTACCGTTGCCATTTTCAACCCCAGTGATTAAGTGAACAGTGATTCAGTGATTGCGCTCACGGTTCGCTCCGAGTCACTCAATCACCTAATCACTCAATCACTCAATAATTTTCGCGACTACGCCCGCCCCGACGGTCTTGCCGCCCTCGCGGATCGCGAAGCGCAGCCCCTCTTCCATCGCAATGGGCTGAATCAGCGCCACCGTGATCGAGACATTGTCCCCCGGCATCACCATCTCGGTGCCCTGCGCCAGCTCGATCGAGCCGGTCACATCGGTGGTGCGGAAATAAAACTGCGGCCGGTAGCCATTGAAAAACGGCGTGTGTCGCCCCCCCTCCTCCTTGGACAGCACATAGACCTCCGCCGTGAACTTCGTGTGCGGAGTGATCGTGCCCGGCTTCGCCAGCACCTGCCCGCGCTCCACCTCCTCGCGCTTGGTGCCGCGCAGCAAAATGCCCACGTTGTCGCCCGCCTGCCCCTCATCGAGGAGCTTCCTGAACATCTCCACCCCGGTGCACACCGTCTTCTGCGTGGGCTTCAAGCCCACAATCTCGATCTCCTCGCCCACCTTGATCACGCCCCGCTCCACCCGCCCCGTGACCACCGTGCCGCGCCCCGAGATCGAAAAGACATCCTCCACCGGCATCAGGAAGGGCTTGTCAATCACCCGCTTGGGCTGCGGAATGTAGGAGTCCAGGGCTTCGGCCAGCTTGATGATCGCCTGCTCGCCCAGCTCCCCCTTGTCGCCCTCCATCGCCTTCAACGCCGAACCGATCACGATCGGGGTCTTGTCCCCGGGAAACTCATACTTCGACAGGAGCTCGCGCACCTCCACCTCCACCAGCTCCAGCAGCTCCTTGTCATCGACCATGTCCGCCTTGTTCATGAACACCACGATGTAGGGCACCCCCACCTGGCGCGCCAGCAGGATGTGCTCGCGCGTCTGCGGCATCGGCCCATCGGCCGCCGACACCACCAGAATCGCCCCATCCATCTGCGCCGCCCCCGTGATCATGTTCTTCACGTAGTCCGCATGCCCCGGACAGTCCACGTGCGCATAGTGCCGCTTCGCCGTCTCATACTCCACGTGCGCCGTGTTGATCGTGATCCCGCGCGCCTTCTCCTCGGGAGCCGAGTCAATCTGGTCGTAGGTCTTCGCCTCGCCCCCGAACCTCTTCGACAAAATCATCGTCATCGCCGCCGTCAGCGTCGTCTTGCCGTGATCCACGTGCCCAATCGTGCCCACGTTCACGTGCGGCTTGGTGCGCTCAAACTTGCCCTTCGCCATTTTTTTGCTCCGTTATCGCCAGATCCA
>DAIDBG010000049.1 GCA_027310225.1 bacterium
ATTCGGTTCGCAGCCTGGATACGCGAAGAAACGGGCGCGGTAACGGACGGTGAATGAGTGAATACATCGTGTAGGATCACGAGGAATTGGTTCGCACACTTGACGCCGGCCGGCTAATGGGTGCGTTTATCGGCGTTTATCCCGTTCCAATGACCTCCGCCAGCTCCGCAAGAACGATGATTCGCGACACGTTTGGAAGACGGACATTGGAACGGGATTTATCTGCGGCTAATGCTTGATCTCAATTTTTGAGACGGGTTCGAGGAACGAGTGACGAGGGACGAGGATGGCGGCAAGAGACGTGATCAGGCAGATGGAGGAAAAGGAAGCCGAGGCGCTGGCGATGGGCGGGCCGGAGAAGCTCGCGCAGCGCAAGGCGCAGGGCGTGTTGAACGCGCGCGAGCGCATCAATTACTTGGTGGATCCCGGCAGCTTCGTCGAATCGGGCCGCCACGCGCGCGCGATCCGGCCGGAAGTGAGGCACAAGACGCCCGCGGACGGCAAGGTCGCGGGCTTCGCGCGCATCGCCGGGCGGGATATTGCGATCGTGTCGAACGACTTCACGGTGCTCGGCGCCTCCTCCAGCGTCGTCAACATGAAGAAGATCCGGCACGTGAAGCACGCCGCGTGCCGCTACGGCATGCCGCTGGTGCTGCTCGGCGAATCCTCGGGCGCGCGCATGCCCGACCGCATGGGCGCCGCGGGCCGCGCGATCATCGCGCAGGACCCGACGGAGTACCAGCGCCTGCGCGAGTCCCCGTGGGTTTCCGCCCTGCTCGGCCAATGCTACGGCTCCTCGACGTGGTATGCCGCGATGTCGGACTTCGTCGTGATGCGCAAGGGCTCGGTCATGGCGATCGCGAGCCCCAACGTGACCTCCATTGCGATCGGGAGGCCGGTGGACCCGGAGGACCTCGGCGGCTGGAAGATACTGACCGGCGTCTCGGGTCTCGCCGACATGGCGGTGGACACGGACCAGCAGGCGCTCGACGCGGTGAAGCGTTTCCTCTCCTACCTGCCGTTGCACGCCATGGAGCCGCCGCCCGAGCAGCCGGTGCCGTCGGGCTCGGGCGAGGCGTGCCGCGGCATGCTCGATATCGTCCCGGAGTCGCGCAACCAGGTTTACGACGCGCGCAAGGTGATCGCGGCGGTCGCGGACACGGGCTCGAGCTTCGAGCTGAAGGAGCGCTTCGGGAAATCCATTGCCACCGTGCTCGCCCGCCTCGACGGCAGGAGCGTCGGCTTCATCGCCAACAACCCGCTCTACAAGGGCGGCGCGCTCGACGCCGACGCCTGCCAGAAGGCGACCAGCTTCATGGTGCTGTGCGACTCCTTCAATATCCCGATCGTGTTTCTCGTGGACGTGCCGGGCTTCCTGATCGGCGTCGAGGGGGAGCTGCGCGGCATGCCGGGCAAGGTCATCAACTGGATGAACGCGCTCTCGCTGGTGACGGTGCCACGCATCACGGTGATCACGCGCAAGAGCTACGGCCAGGCCTACATCAACATGGGCGGCGGGCGCAACACCGACGAGCTCGCGTGCTGGCCCTCGGCCGACCTCGGCTTCATGGACCCGCGCGTTTCGGTCAACGTTCTATACGGGGTGCAGGAGAAGGACGATCCCGAGCGCTTCAAGCAGCTCGTCGCGGAGATCAACCGGGATACCACCCCGTGGGAGCTGGCGCGGCTTTACGAGGCCCAGCACGTCATCGATCCGCGCGACACGCGCGATTTTCTCATCCGCATGCTGCTCGTGCACCGCAAGCGGCTGAAGAACGGCGTGGGCGAGCACCGGCTGGCCAATTGGCCCACCAGCTATTGACCCCGTGAATGGTGAATGCTGATGGTTGCGGTCATGCCATTTTGATGCCACTCTTATTGCCATGAAAGCAACTATCGACGCCGCCGGCCGCATCGTGGTGCCCAAGCCGCTGCGGCAGGCACTCGGCTTGAAAGCCGGTCAGTCGCTGGAGATCCGAGCCGGTGACGGACGCCTTGAGATCGAAGTCGCTCCCACCCCGATGCGTCTGAAAAGGCGGGGCAAGGGCGTGGTTGCGGTCCCGGATACCGAACTGCCCAAGCTCACCGCCCAGCAGGTCCGCGATACATTGGAGCGCGTTCGGCGTTGAAGGCGGCTGACACCAGCCTGGTGATTGCCGCCTTTGCGTCATGGCACGAGAGTCACGAAGCCGCGCGGCGTGCGCTCGACGCCGGGCTGCGGCTGGTCGAGCACTGTGCGCTCGAGACTTACTCCGTGCTGACTCGACTACCCCCTCCCCACCGAACGTCTGGTGACGTAGTTCGTGACTTTCTGGCTGCCCGGTTTCCCGAACCGTATCTGCGGTTGAGCGAACAGGCCTACAAGGAATTCATTCATGGGTTATCCGGCCACGGAGTGAGCGGAGGCGCTGCATACGACGCGTTGGTGGCCGCGACCGCCGCGAGTTCCGGCGCTGAGCTTGTCACTTGCGACCGGCGCGCGCTACCGGTTTACGAGCGGTACGGAGTCCGGACCCAGTTGCTCTCGTGACACGCTGCATCGATCCGTGAAGCCTGCCCAGGGCGGCTCTGTTCGCGTTCCTGCACCACCTCGCGGCGTTCGCGCTGGTCGCCGCGCTGATAGCGCGCGGAATTGGATACTTCGGCTGACGGGCTAGGGCGTGACCGACGTCGGCTGCGGAACTGCGACGCCCGCCTCGCCGGCAACCTTGCGCAGGCGATCGGGGTAGTCGGAGATGATCCCGTCCACGCCCCACTCGATCATGCGGCGCATGTCGGCGGGGTCGTTCACCGTCCACACGACGACCTTCAGGCCGAGCGCCTGTGCCTCTCTTACCTGCTCGCGCGTGATCTCGGCGTAGTACGGCGACCACACCGCACCGCCCGTGGCCTTCACCATGCGCGGGATCGAGCCGCCGTAGCGGCTGACGTGGAATCCCGCCGTCCACGGCGAGTACGGCCTGTCCCTCTGGATGCTGTCCATGAAGCCTTTCTCCACCGTGAGATAAACGGTCGGAATCTCCGGCGCTTCCTTCTGCACGACCTGGAGCGTGCGCCAGTCGAAGGACTGGATAGCCGTACGTTCAGCCATGCCGGCCGAACGTACGGCTGAGATGAGTGTGCGAGTGAAATTTTCGGGATCCGTGGTTTTGGCAGGGGCCAGAGGGGATATTTTCGTTTCGATGTTGAAGCGCACGGTCTCGTTACCGCTCCTCCGGACGAGCTCGAAGACGTCGGCGAGGCGCGGGATGCGCGTGCCGTCCACCGGGCTCTGCTCGGGCCAGCGCCTGGCGTAGGCGCTCGCCGGATTGATCCTGCCGACGTCGTAGCGCTGGATTTCCCGGTAATCGAGGCTCCAGATCGCGGGGCCCGTCTGCTCCAGCCACTTGCCGTCGGGCCCGCGCGTGATGTCGGGATTGAGGACGGAATCGTGGCTGACGACTACTACTCCATCCTTCGTCACGGCGCTGTCGAGCTCGAGTGCCGTGACGCCGATTTCGAGAGCACGCTCGAACGCGGGCAGCGTGTTCTCGGGCGCAAGCCCGCGCGCGCCGCGGTGGCCCTGCAGATCAAGCGCGTATGTGCCGGTGGTGGCCATGGTGAATGCGGCCCAGATTATCGCGGAGCGCATGCCCGATGGGTCGAGAAAGTCCGTGAAGTCGGGAGATCAGGAGCCATGAAGCCGTGAAGTCGGGAGATCGGGAGAAGGCTTCGTTTCGCTTTCACGCCCTCACGCGTCTTATCCGCCGGCGGGAGCGAAGGCCGTCATGCGCCAGCCGTCTTCGGTTTTGATAAAGCAGGCCGCGTGCTCGACGGCGCTGCGGATCTGCTCTTCGGGCACGAAGCCCTCGCCCGATGGAAGCCCGATCCTGACCCATTTCTGCTGCGAGTCGGCGGCCCGATCGGGCACCTCCCAGTCGGTGACCTCGACGATAGGATAGGAAAGCGTTGCGAGCGTCGGCGAGTCGGAAGAAGGTGCGGCCTTCACCAGCACCTCCTTGGCGATGATCGCCCCGTACGCCCGCGGATCCCTGTCCTGCGGCCACCGGGCGAGCACGTACGGCGCGCACAGCTCACGCGGCCCCTGCTCGCGCCTGAGCCACGCCGCGCCGAGAAATAGCGCCGCTGGCAGCTCCCGCCACAGCGGGCTGTCCTCCGCGTCGAGGTCCCACCGTTTCCTGAACTCGGCGACGCCGCGCGCGCCGTCCACACTGCTGCGGACGTTGCGGTCGAGCACGCCGAGCACGAATTTGCGGTCGCGCCTTTCGGCGGCGGCGAGCAACCGGTTGCGGAAGCTCACCCAGGAGGAGTCCTTCGCCGCCTCATCCACCGGCTCGAGCGTCCGCTCCTGTGCCTGCGCCGCGAGCGAGGCGGCGCACAGCAGCGCGAGCAGCAGGCAGCGGGCGAAATTTCCACGTCCTGTGAGAGCATTCATTGACGAGCTCCGTTTGCGCGGCGCGTGTGGTGCGCACGTCGCGTGCTAGAATCCGCGCTGCATCCTATCAGAACGAGAACACCTGCAACAATCCGGACTTGGCAAATTCTCTTCCATGGCGCGCATCGAGATCAAATCCGAAATCACCGGGACCGTGTGGCAGATCAAGGCGAAGCCGGGCGACAAGGTCGAGTCCGGCGACATCCTCATCGTGATCGAATCCATGAAGATGGAGATTCCGGTCATCACTGAAGACGGCGGCCTCGTGAAGGAAATCCTGGTGAAGGAGAAGGACCCGGTTGCCGAGGGGCAGGTAGTAGCCGTCCTTGACGGGTAAGGCAGAAGGCAGAAGGCAGAAGGCAGAAGGCAGAAGGAACGGTTGTTACCAGTCACCAGTCACCGGTCACGATTTCCTGAGTTCAGCGATAGCGGCATCGCGCGAATCGGTCACGCGCTGTTCCGCCGCGCGCTGTGCCTCCAGCCCGTCGCCTTCGCGGATCGCCTTCACCAGCCGCTGCCAGTTCTTCACCGATTGCCGCCGGCGCTCGGCGGTTGACAGACCCAGCCGCGAATAGCGCAGCGTCTGCAGCGCGAGCGCGCCGAGGATGGCGCGCAGCCGCTTGTTGGGCGCGGCCTCGTTGAGCAGGCGGTTTAGCCGGAACACGGTGTCCACGTAGGCTTCTCCCTTCCCGGGCTCGCGCGCGAGGCGTGCGAGGCGCGCGGCCTCCGCCTCGAGCGCCGGCAGCAGAAGCCTGCGGTCCGGGCTTTCGGCGAGCTGGCGGTCGCGCAGGCCGTTCAGCACCGCGCGGATGTCGAAGATTTCCCGCACCTCCTCGATGGAAAGGTCGGTAACCTGCGCGCCGCGCCGCGGCAGGATGGTGACGAGACCGTCTTTTTCCAGCAGGCGCAGCGCTTCGCGCGCCGGGCCGCGGCTCACCGCGAACTCGGCGGCAAGCGCCTGCTCGAGTATGCGCCGGCCCGGCGCGTAGGCGCCGCTCATGATGCGCTCGGAGAGCCGCGCGGCGATTTGCTCCGGCAAGGATTGCGTGAGACGCGAGTCGCTGCGCGTCGCGTCCCACGCAATCCTCGAGGAGGGGGTTTTGGCTGCAAGCTTAGCCGTGGTTGCCATGATGAAGTCTTTGCGCGCTGACAACGGGGCACGATAGGCCCCCGTTGTCAGATTGTCAACAATCTTATTGACAACAACAGGACGGCTGCCTATCATGGCCGTCTCAGCACGGCGCGGGCGCGCGGCCACCGTCCGGAACGCATGAGCTGGGACACCGAAATCGAGAAAATCCACCACCGCCGCCGGCTGGCGGAAGCGTGCGGCGGCGAGGCGGTGGCGAAGTACCACGCCGAGGGCAAACTCACAGTGCGCGAGTGCATCGCATCGCATCGCTGCGCTGCTCGATTCCGGCTCGTTCCGCAAGGTCGGCGCTGCTCGCCTCGCCTTTCCGCGCCGCCGAGACGTTCGCGGTGGAGGATCTCATCGATCCGCGCGAGACGCGCCCGTAACTGTGCCAGTTCCTCGACACGGCCCGGGGACGATTGAGGAACCAGCTTGGCCCGAAGCACAAGACAGACCGGCGGCCGTGACGAAACGGAACCGCCGATGGACGCCGATCATCAGGCAAGGGGGTGACAGCATGGCAAGGCGGGAAACCGAAGGCGATTGGGTGATGGGCTGGCCGGACCGCAAGCGGCCGACGATCAATGCGGGCAAGGACTCGCAGGGACGCGTCATCAACGGTCGCGCGCCGCTCACGGAGCTGGAAGGACTGATCACGCCCACCGACGCCTATTACATCGTCAACCAGCTCGAAGTGCCCGAGCCCGTCCATCCCGACGACTGGATTTTGTCCATCGGCGGCCGGGTCGGGCGGCCGCTCGAGCTGTCGCTCAGGGATCTGCGGAAACTGCCGGGGCGCACGGTGCGCGCGGTCACCGAATGCGCGGGCAACGATGCCGGTTTTTTCGACTACCTGACGAAAGGCGGCAGCAAGCCCTCGCGCATCAACCAGCAGGACATGCAGAGGCGCGCCGAGATGCGCGAGAAAAACGCGCTGCCCACGACCGAGGAGATCAGCAACGAGTCAACCACGACCTGCGCGGTGAGCGCCGGCGAATTCACCGGCGTGCCGCTCGCCGAGGTGCTGAAGAAAGCCGGGATCGAGCACGGTGCGGCGGCGGTGCGCATGGAAGGTTTCGACCGCGGCCGGCCGGATCTCGCCGTGCAATACCGCTCGGTCGGGCGTTCGGACTTCAAGCTGGTCGATCCCGGCGTCATCAACTACGAGAAGGGGCTGCCGCTCGCGAAGGCGCTCGACCCGGATACGCTGCTCGCGTGGGCGATGAACGGCGAATATCTCACCCACGTCCACGGCGCACCGGTGCGCGCGGTGGTGCCGGGCTGGTCGGGGAACTGGTGGGTGAAGTGGCTCCGGAAGATCGAGGTGATGAGTGCGATCCCGCGGTGCTACTACCAGCACCACTACTTCGTGTACGGCCGCTCGCCGGAGGACCCGGACAAGGAAATGATCACGGCGATGGGCGTGCGCTGCATCATCCTCGATCCGCTCGACGAGGATTCGCCGCTCGAACGCGGGTCGCACTCGATCCGCGGCCTCGCGTGGAGCGGCCTGGGCGGCATCCGGCGCGTGGAGGTGAGCCTCGACGGCGGCGGAAGCTGGCACGACGCGCACCTGGAGGAGCCGCGCGAGCGCTGGCTGTGGGTGCGCTGGTCGCACCTGTGGGAAGTCGACCGGCCGGGCCAGTACCAGATCCTGGCGCGCGCCACCGACGAGACCGGGCGGGTGCAGCCGCAGATCCCGTGGAATTACCAGCGCAAGCACTTCGACGGCATCGAAGTGCTTGCGCTGGTAATTC
>DAIDBG010000050.1 GCA_027310225.1 bacterium
GCTTTCGTCCGTTCAGCGTGACGGGCTTGTTGGTATCGGTATCACGTCTGAATCCCGCGACAGTTTATGCTGACGGCCACGGCCATGCAATTGCCCGCCGCCGCCGCAACGGCAGGATACTCCAAGAAAAAACCAATCCCGTCCTTGGCCGGGGGGCGAAATTGCACTTATGCTGCGCCGATGTTTCTTGCGGACGACCGCGGCCTGACCGACGAGCAGCGGATGATGCGCGACGCCTGCCGCGCCTTCGTCAACGATCACGTCATCCCCTTCGTCCGCGGGCACTGGCAGCGCGAGTGGGTCATGACGCCGGAAGAACGGCTGCCGCGCAGGATACTGGAGGTCGCGAGCGAGATCGGCATTCGCACGCTGGGCGTGCCGGAGGAATTCGGCGGCACACCGCTCGAGCCCGGCTCGGAGGTGCGCACCTTCGCGCTGATTGCGGAGGAGATCGCGCGCGGCGACTCGGGGCTCGCCGACAAGCTGGTGCAGGTGTGGAAGGTCTCCACGCTGCTCAAGAACATCGCGCCGCGTTCGCTGCAGCAGCTCTGGTTTCCGAGGATCATCGCCGACCCGACGTTTCTGCTCGCCCACTGCTCGACCGAGCCGCGCGGCGCCTCGGACCGCTGGCTCGGCTACGACACGCCGGAGACCGCGTTCCAGACGAAGGCGGTGCGCAGGGGCGACGAGTGGGTCATCAACGGGCGCAAGCAGTTCGTGAGCAACGGCTACGACGCGAAGCTCTACGTCGTGTACGCGAATACCAGGCCGGGGGTACCCATGAAAGAAGGGACCTCGAGCTTCCTCATCCCGCGCGGCACGCCCGGCTTCACCGTCATGCGCTGCAACGAGACCCTGGGCGGACGCTTCATGAACAACGGCGAGATGGTGTTCGAGGACTGCCGCGTGCCCGCGGATCACTGCCTCGCGGAGAACGACGCGCTCGCCCGGAGGGCCGGGCACTATTCGCGCCCGGGCCGCATCATCCAGGCATCCAAGAACCTGGGCATCGGCATCGCCGCGTTCGAGCGCACCGCGGAATACGTGCAGAACACCGTGCAGGGCGGGCGCCTCCTCATCAAGCACCAGGCTGTGGCCATCCGCCTCGCGGAGATGGCGACGAAGCTCTCCGCCGTGCGCGGCCTGCTGCGCGAGGCCTCACGTGCAACGGACGAAGGCGCGCCGGAGGCCGACGCCCTGTGCAGCATGGCGAAGCTCTTCGCGTCCGAGGAGGTGCTCGAGGTCTGCCGGCACGCAGTGGAGCTTCACGGCGGCAACGGCACGATGCTCGACTTCGGCATCGAGAAGCTCTACCGCGACGCGACCATGTTTCTGCACATGGACGGCACGGTGGACATCACGAAGTTCAAAATCGTCAAGGCGCTCTTTCCCGATACGGCGGGAAGGTACGCCGGACCCGAGGCCTGATGAGGCGTGAATCGTGATTCGGCTCCCACCACCCCGTCACCTTCGGTGCCACCCCTCCTCAGAGAGGAGGGGAAATTTTTACTCCCCTCCTTTAACGAGGAGGGGTGGCGCGTAGCGCCGGGGTGGTGTGTAGCGCCGGGGTGGTGTGAACTTTTCGTCATCCTTCAGAGTATCGCCGGCTTGTCCGGCAGCTCGTCGGGATTGACGCCGCGCGCGGGAAAGTGCCTGACGAGCAACGCGGTGATCTCCCGCACGCCGTCGAGCATACCCTGTTCGAAACGCCGGACCCGGAACGCCTCCTCCATGCGGCGGCAGATCACGTCCCATGTCGCCTGTTCCACTTTCGCGCTGATTCCGCGGTCGGCGACGATCTCGATGTCGCGATCGGCAAGCTGAAGATAGATCAGCACCCCGGTGTTCTCCTCGGTGTCCCAGACGTTGAGGCGCGAGAACGCCTCGATCGCGCGCTGGCGCGGCGTGAGCCCTTTCAGCAGCGGCAACAATTCGAGTCCGGCTTCGACCGCGAAGCGAAGCTCGCCCCGGTGCAACGCCTCCGACCGACGGATCGCCGACTCGATGCGCTTGAGCGCCGCGCGCGATAGCACGCGGTACACCATCCAGTCCGGCGCGAACAGGTGCCTGAAGATTCTCTTCATGTCCATTTACCATCTCCCCGAGGCGCCGCCGCCGCCGAAGCCGCCTCCCCCGCCGCTGAATCCCCCGCCGCCGCCGAAGCCGCCTCCGCCGGATGACCAGCCGGAGTAGCCGCCACGATGGGACGACCAGCCCCGTCCCGAGCGGCCGGCCAGGCCACTGAAGAGGCTCACCACGAATGCGATCACGCCGATGATCCCCGCCACGATCACGCCCGCCAGCACGTAGCCGATGATCCCCGCCGCGACGCCGGCGACACCCGACCCCACCAGGCGGCCGAACAACGAGTGCAGCAGCTGGCTCAGCATGGCGAGGATGATGAAGCCGATGAAAAGCGTCCCCGCGTCCCAGCCGGTGGCGGCCGGCGCCGATCGCCTGGGCGGGGGCGGCATGGATTCGCCCTCGATCAGACGGGCGATGCGGTCCACGCCGGCGGCGATCCCGCCGTAGAAATCGCCGCCCTTGAAGCGCGGGACGATCTCTTCGTCAATGATGCGCTTCGCGATCGCGTCGGGTATCGCCCCCTCGAGCCCGTAGCCGACCTCGATGCGCAGCTTGCGGTCGTTCTTCGCGATCACCAGCACCGCGCCGTCGTCCACGCCCTTGCGCCCGAGCTTCCAGCTCTCGGCGACGCGCAGCGCGTACTGCTCGATGGCCTCGGGCTGCACGGTGGGCACCAGGAGCACCGCGACCTGGCTGCCTTTGCGCGCCTCCAGCGCCGCGAGCCGCTGCTCCAGCGTCGAGCGCTGGTCCGCTGAAAGCGTCGCGGTCAGATCGGTGACGCGCGCCTTGAGCGGGGGGACCGGGACCTGCGGGAAAGCCGCCGTGGCGTACAGCAGGCACGCCGCCAGCGCCGCCCGTGCGATCCGTGCCGGAAAGCCGTTCATGCCGGGGACGAAATTGAGGATACGGGCGGAAACGCGGCGTTCCCGCCGGGGTCCCGGTCTCGCGCTATTTGGCGCCGGCGGGCGCGCCGAAATCAACCACCGGGGGCTTGCTGATCGCCTTCTCGTCCTCGACCGTGAACTGCGGCTTCTCCTTGAAGCCGAACAGCATCGCGGTGAGATTCGAAGGGAAGGAGCGCACCGTGACGTTGTACTCCTGCACCGCCTTGATGTAGCGGTTGCGCGCCACGGTGATGCGGTTCTCGGTGCCCTCGAGCTGCGCCTGCAGATCGCGGAAATTGGCGTCTGATTTGAGCTGCGGATAATTTTCCGCCACCACCAGCAGGCGCGACAGCGCCGAGCTCAACTCGCCCTGCGCCGCCTGGAACCTGGCGAACGCCTGCGGATCGTTGATGAGCTCGGGTGTGGCCTGAATCGAGCCCACCTTGGCGCGCGCGTTGGTGACGCCGAGCAGCACCTGCTGTTCCTGGGCGGCGAAGCCCTTCACCGTGTTCACGAGGTTCGGGATCAGGTCGGCACGGCGCTGGTACTGGTTGATGACCTCGGCCCACGACGCCTTGATGCTCTCGTCGGTGCTCTGCAGGGTGTTGTAGCCGCAGCCGGACAGCGAGAGCGTCACGACCGCCATCGCTATCGCCAGAAATCGCTTCATCATGCCTGGTCTCCTTGCCGTAACGGCGTCTCGGATACCGCGTCTCAGATAACGCGTCTCAGATAACGCGTCTCAGGTACCCCGTCTCAGATACTGCGCGCCTCATCTGCGACGTCTTTCGGTGTCGCCTTATCTGTGATGCTCTACCTGCGACGCTCTACCTGCGACGCATTTTCAGGGGTGGACCCTCCACCCCGCAAGCCTTCCATCGTGCGCACGGCAAAGCAGAGGTCCGCCCACGCCTTGGCCTTGTCCGGAAGATTGCGCAGCAGGTAGGCGGGATGATACGTCACGATCAGCGCAGTGCCGCGGTACTGATGGATTCTCCCGCGCATGCTGGCCACACTCGCGTCGGTCGCCAGCAGATTGGCCGCCGCGACCTTGCCGAGCGCGACGATGAGCTTCGGCCGGATCAGATCAATCTGCCGGTGCAGGTAGGGCTCGCAGGCGAGCAGCTCCGCGGATTCCGGGTTGCGGTTTCCGGGAGGGCGGCATTTTACGCAATTGGCAATGTAGACGTTATCGCCGCGCTTGAGATGGATCGCCGCCAGCATGTTGTCGAGGAGCTTGCCGGCCTGCCCCACGAAGGGCTCGCCCTGGGCGTCCTCCTCCGCGCCGGGCCCCTCGCCCACGAACAGCCAGTCGGCGTTCTCGTCGCCGACCCCGAATACCGTCTTGTTGCGCTTCGCGTGCAGGGGACAGTCCGTGCAGCCCGCCACCCGCTCCTTCAATCGCGCCCAATCGAGGGACATGATCTCGCTGCGGCGATCGCCCGGGGGCGCCGGTGGCGGCTCGTTTCTCGTTGCTCGTCCCTCGTCCCCCGCTGCCCGCTGCTCATCTCCCGCCGCCCGAACAGCAGCCGGGACCGGCTCACCTGCCACCGGACTTCCGCGCAGCCGCCACACTGGCGTCAGGCCCATTTCTTCAAGCATCAGATCGCGGCGGGTTTTCACGGTCTATGAACGAGACGGGCAACGAGGAACGAGTCACTCTTTTTCCAGACTGAGCTGCAGCACGACCGCATCCTCCCGCCCCCCGCCCGCGGGATAGTAGCCGCGGCGCACCGCGATCTCGGAAAAGCCGGCAGCGGCGTAAAGCGAGCGCGCCGCGGCGTTCGACGGCCGCACCTCGAGCAGGATCCTTCGCGCCGAGTAGTCGCGCGCGAGCTTGATGGCAAAGCCGAGCAGCTCGCGCCCGAGGCCCCGCCTCTGCCACGGCGCAGCGACGCTCAGGTTGAGCAGGTGCGCCTCATCCGCGGCGATCATCGCCACGGTGTAACCGGCGATCCCGCCGCCGCACTCGACGATCCAGCAGTGGTAGCCCGCCGCCAGCGAATCGCTGAAGTTGCCGCGCGTCCAGGGGTGCGGATAGATCTCGGCTTCGATGCCGGCCACGCGTTCGACATCGGCGCCGGTCATGCGCCGATACCGGGGAATCATGTCCAATTGGGCGCTCATCGTTCGACCGTCTTCAAGGCGACCCTGTCGCGGACATAGACGGGCAGCGCTTGCTCGGCGGAAACCGCCCTCCCCGCCGCGAATTCGCGCGCCGCGAGCTGCGCGATTTCGCGCGCGTGCGGAAACACCTCCGGCATGACAGCCGAGAGGCCGGCTCCGTAGCGGCGCTCGAGCGCCGCCGCATGCGCCGCGAAGCCGCTGCCGCACCCGGTCCATTGTCCGGCAGGCAGCGCGGGCGCGGCATCCGGCGCGCACAGGCTCGGCGCGTGGAGCGTCTTCCATTCCGCGCCGGCCTTCAGATAGGCGGCATGGTAGATCTCGCCCATGCGCGCATCCAGGCAGCAGAGCGCGCGCTCCGCTCCGGCGGCCTCCGCCATCGCGAGCAGGGTGCTGACCCCGACCACCGGCAGGCCGGCGCCGAGGGCCAGGCCCTGCGTCACGCCGCACGCGATGCGCAGCCCCGTGAACGATCCCGGGCCCTGCCCGTAGGCGATGCCGTCGAGCCCGCTGACGGCGAGACCGCTGCGGCCGAGCAGCTCGCCCACCATCGGCAACAGCAGCTCCGATTGCCGCTGTCCCGCCAGCGCCTCGCGCATATCCACCGCGCCGTCCTGCCACAGCGCGACGGTGCAATAGTCGGTGGACGTGTCGAGTGCGAGGATCTTCATGGCGGTGCCATGGGGAGCAAGCGCATTCGATCATTCTATCCGACTCGGCTCATCCACCCATGGCGCGTCGTATAATGCGCACCGCCATGCGTGAATACAGAATTGCCGCAATCCCGGGCGACGGCATCGGCGTCGAGGTGATCGCCGCCGGGCTCAAGGTGCTGGAGGTGCTGGCGGGCCGCGACCGCGGCTTCAGGCTCGAGGTCGAGCCTTTCCCCTGGAGCAGCGACTACTACCTCAAGCACGGCCACTACATTCCCGAGGGCGGGCTCGAAAAGCTCAGGCAATTTGACGCGATCTTCTTCGGCGCGGTGGGCGCGCCCGACGTTTCCGATCACGTGTCGCTGTGGGGGTTGAGGCTGCCGATCTGCCAGGGATTCGACCAGTACGCCAACGTGCGCCCCGCGCGCGTGCTGCCGGGGATCAAGAGCCCCCTCGCCAATGGCGGTGCAATCGACTGGGTGATCGTCCGCGAGAATTCCGAGGGTGAGTACTCCGGCAGCGGCGGGCGCGCCCACCGCGGACTGCCGGAGGAAGTCGCGACCGAAACGTCGGTCTTCACCCGCGCCGGCGTCGCGCGCATCCACCGCTTCGCCTTCGAACTCGCGCGCAGCCGCCCGCGCAGGCACCTCACGCTGGTGACGAAGTCCAACGCCCAGCGCCACGGCATGGTGATGTGGGACGAGATCTTCCACGAGGTGGCGAAGAACTATCCCGAGGTCGAAACCCGGCGCGTGCTGGTGGACGCGATGACTACGCTCATGGTGCTGAAGCCCGGGTCGCTCGACACCATCGTCGCCACCAACCTGCACGCCGACATCCTCTCCGACCTCGCCGCGGCGCTCTCGGGCAGTCTCGGCATCGCGCCGACCGCCAACCTGAACCCCGAGCGGAAATTTCCCTCCATGTTCGAGCCAATCCACGGTTCGGCCTTCGACATCACGGGCAAGGGCGTCGCGAACCCGATCGCGACCTTCTGGACCGCTTCCATGATGCTCGATCACCTCGGCGAGAAGGAGGCGGCACAGCGGCTGATGCGCGCCATCGAAACCGTGACCGGCAAGCGCATCCATACCCCCGACCTCGGCGGCGAGGCCACCACCGATATCGTCACCGAGGCGGTATGCGACAGTCTCTAGCCCCGATTATTCACAAACGCAGGATGCTCCGACGATACGTGCGTTAAGCAGAAGAAACAAAAGCATTCCGATGCTTGGCATTCTTGCACGGCACTCACGCGCTGCTACAATGGGGCTGCGCCCATGCGGCCATGACAGCGCCAAGCGGGGGGAGAAACAGGTGAAACAGGTCATCGAGTATCTCCAATCCTTCGCCGTGATCGGTCTCGTGCTGTTCGGGATCGGCGGGATTTCCTACAATCTGTTCAGGGACGAGGGCTGGATCGAGAACATCCTCGGCAACCTGTGGGACGCCGGGATCGAGTATCCGCTGATCGCGGTCCCGACCATCGTCGCCGCGGCCGTCCTCGGCAAGCTGTGGCGCGACCACCGCCTCGCGCTCGGCCGCACCAGCAAGCTTCCCGATTACTTTATCTACGTCCTGATGGCGACCGGCGTTTATTTCATCGGCAGCCTGTTCATCCGCGGCACGCTCTGACCGCCGGCGCCGGATTCTCGGCCATCGCCCCGCGCCCGGGCGCCCTGCGGGCGAGCGGCACCATTCCCTCTCCCCCATCGAGCGGGAAAGGCGGCGCGGCGGTCAGTCGAGCTGGACCTTGGCGAACTTCGCGACCTTCGCCCACTTCTCCAGCTCGCGCTTCACGAAAACCACGAACTCCTCCGGCGTGATGCCCGAGGCAAGCGCTCCCTGCACGAGGAACTTCTCCCGGGTTTCCGGAGACTTGAGCATGGCGGCGAGTTCCTGATAGACCCTGGCGACGATCTCGCGCGGCGTGCCGGCCGGCATCACGACCGCCTGCCACGAGCTGCCCTCGAAGCCCTTCACGCCGCCTTCCTCCACCGTCGGCAGCTCCGGCATGGGCGGGAAGCGTTCCCTGGTGGAAATAGCGAGCGCCCTCAGCTTCCCGGCCTTGACGTGCGGCAGGATGGTGACCGCGGTGTTGAAAGCGAGCTGGACCTGGCCCGAGATCTGGTCGAGCGCCGACGGTGCCTGGCCCTTGTAGGGGACGTGCACGATGCTGACTCCGGCCATGAACTTGAACATCTCCATCAGCATGTGCGGGCTCGTGCCGTTGCCAGTGGAGGCGTAGGTGAGCTGCCCGGGGCGCGCCTTCGCGAGCGCGATCAGCTCCTTCACGTTCTTCACCGGCAGCGTGGGATGCACCGTGAGCATGCTGGGCAGGACCGCCATCAGCGTGATGTACGCGAAGTCCTTGAGCGGGTCGTAGCCGAGCTTCCTGTAGACGGCCGGCGAAATGCTCTGCGCGACCGTCATCATGCAGAGGGTGTAGCCGTCGGGCGGCGATTTCGCGCACAGCTCGAAGCCGATGTTGCCGCCGGCCCCGGGCCGGTTGTCGGCGATCACCTGCACGCCCCATGCCTTGCTCAGGCGGTCGGCGGCGAGCCGGCCCATGAGGTCGGTCGGCCCGCCCGGCGGGAAGGGAATGATGAAGCGCACCGGCTTCGACGGGTATTGCTGGGCCACGGCCTGGAACGAGGCAGTCGCCAGCGCTGCGATCACAAGGACAGCCAGACGGTGTGTCATGAAGCATCTCCTCTGATTATCGAACCGGGCCGCCGCCCGGGCAGCCCGGAACGATTACTTGTCAATGTTAAGGGAATCGGAAGCCGCTTCCAATTCCCTGGCGCGAGGGGGAAATCCTGAAGAAGATTGACGGCTATCTCGCGGCGGCCGGCACCAGCAAGGCGAAGCTGCTATGGGCGAACGTCTGGCTCACCGACATCCGCGAAAAGGACCAGATGGACGCCGCGTGGAAGGCGTGGGTGGATCCCGACGGCAAGCCCGTGCGCGCCTGCGTGGAGGCGCGGCTCGCCACACCCGACACCCGCGTCGAGATCATGGCCACCGCCGCCAAGTAGCGGAACAGCGTGACGAGCACCCGATTCTCCGAATGATTATGCCAATCCAGCCGTTACTCCAAGTGCCGACTATCCGCGCCAGCCGAATCGCCGCAATCTGGAGAAACAAGTTGGAACGGCATTAGCCGTTGCGCTGGCGCGCCCGCGGCTCGATGTGAGCGAGCTTCGCCAGCTCGCGGTGGATGCGCGCGACGCGCTCGATCTGGCCCTTGGCGGGGAAGCGCTCGTAGAAGCCCTCGATGCGGAAGCTGCGGGCCTGCTCGGTCCACGGCGCGAGGCGCGCCTCCCACCGCGCCTGCCGCCCGTCCGCGGGGTCCGCATCCTCGCGCGCGAGGTCGGCGCACACCCGTATCATCGCCTTGAGGGTGACCGGCTTGGTCGCCATGTAGTTGGGGTGCCCCCACGCGTTGCCCCACACTTTCTGGCATGCCTTGAGGAAGTCGCGCACGACGGCGTAGTAGCGGTCAACCTCGCGCGCGACGTGGGATGAGCGCTGGATCTTGCGCCAGTCGCCCCCCACCCAGCGGTGCAGCTCGTTGAAGAGCTCGGCCTGGAGCACCCATTTA
>DAIDBG010000054.1 GCA_027310225.1 bacterium
GCAGCAGCGGACTTGCGCGGTGCCGCCCCCGGCTTGGGCCCCGCCGGCGTCTCGGTGACCAGCGGCTCGAGCGAGAGCTCGGCGCTGGCCGGGGCGGCGGGCGCGGCTGCGGCCGCAGCCGGTTCAGGGCGTGCGTCAACCCGGTCTTTGGCGGCCTTTTCCAAGGCCTTCATCAACAGGCTCATCGGGCGGCGCCGGATTTCTCAGGTTGCGGCTCGCGCTGAGGCAGGAATCGTTGGAAGAATTTGAGCTCGTCGCTTTCCAGGGACGGATTGGCCACGACGGTGGGGCGCAGGAAGATCACCAGCTCGGTCTTGGTGACGCGCTCGTCGCGGAAGCGGAACAATTCGCCGGCGGCGCCGACGCGGTCGGCCCCGGGCAACTGATCACGGTTGCGCCTCACGTCGTCCTGCATCAGGCCGCCGAGGATCACCGTCTGGCTATTGCCAACCTGCAGCACTGATTCCATTTCACGCGTCTGGACCACCGGCACTTCGTTCGGGATTATCAATTCCGGATTCGGGTCACGAACGGTATCAATGACGCGGGTGATGGTCGGCCGGACGGTGAGCGTAACGCGCCCGTCGTCACTGATCTGGGGAGTGACACCCATCACCAGTCCCACCGCTACCGTCTTGGCGGTGGTGTTGATGGTTCGCAGCTGCCCCCCTTGCACAGCCTGGGAGGTTGATGCCTGGACCTCGAAATAGACGACGTTGTCCACCACTTTGAGCAACGCCGTCTGGTTGTTGAGCGCCATCAGCTTGGGGCTCGACAGCACCCGGGTATTGCCGAACTGCTCCAGGAGCTTGACCGTGAGCTGGATGTCCTGCGGGCGTTGATTGTTCTGGTTGTAGAACAGCGCGAAAAACGGCGCGGTGACAAGATTGCTGCCGAGCAAGGATTGGGTAAAGGCGATGCCGCCGCTCTGCGATACCTTGGCCCAATCTATGCCCCCCTGGTAGTTGTTGGAGAGCTGCACTTCCACGATCGTCGCCTCGATCAGCACCTGGCGCTGCATCGAGTTGACGATGCTGTCCAAATGCTGCTGCACCAGCTGGTGCTGGCGCTCGGTCGCGTTGACGGTCACCGTGCCGGAGATGGCATTGACTATCACATCGTCAGGCAACAGCGTGGATTGCTGCTGGCCTGCGGCACCCGGTCCTCCCGATATCACCGACGCGGCGAGCATGGGCGCGCCCTGGCCGGCGCGGCTTGCCGCTTCGATCTGTTTTGCCCGGATTTCCTGTTCCTGCTTGACGAGGGCCAGCCGTTCGGCCTTCGCTTCGGCAGACAGGCTTTGCAGCCGCGTGGAGTTGAGGATGGAGCGGAGGTTGTCACGCAGCTGCTCCCAGAAGTCGTTTCTCGAAATCGTGCGCACCACGGTGCTCGAGCCGCTGGTACCCGCGCCCGCTGCTCCGCCGGCTGCGCCCGGGGCCCCGCCCGAGGCCGCGATTTCGCCGGTAACCCCGATGATCGAGGTCGTATCGCGCGCCATGTTCACGTAATTCACTCGATAGGTTTTCACGTACGGCAGGTCGGGCGAGACCACGATGGTGTTGCCCTCGATCAGGTAGCGCATGTTGACCTGCTTCGATACGCGCTCGAGGATCGCCGGCAGCGTCTCGTTGATCGCATTGAGGCTCACCAGGCCGGTCAGCCCGGGATAAACATCAATGTTCTGCCTGGTGTCGCGCGCGAGCGCCAGCAGCAGCTCCTTGACCGGGACCTCGTTCACCACCACGCTGTAGGTTTGCGGCTTCACCGCCGGCTTCGGCGGCGGCACGAACGTGCTGACGCGCGCCGGCGGCGGGATCGCTTTTTCCGGTTCCGCTTTTGCCTGCGGAGCGGTGAGGTGGCCTTCGGATTGCGGGATGTAGGGTTTGATCTGCGCGCAGGCGGCAAACGCCAGCGCGAGCGCCGCGGCGAGCGTCAGGCGCAGCCCCGGCGCAGGCGATGCTGGTTGCAATTTGCCGCTACTCCCCTGACTCAACCGCCGCCTCCTGGATCAAGCGCTGCGCGGTGCCGTTTACGACGTTTCGTACCGCCTGATTTCCGCGCGGATCCCCTGCACCGAACGCAGAATCGGACGATTGGTCTTCAAGCGTGCCGGTAATTTGTTCAATATCTCCCGCGCGGAACGCCGGTCGCTGAAGCTCCCGTATAGCACGTTAATGAATGCCGGTTTTCGCTTCGCAACGGTACGATACACAAAAATCTTATTTATTTCAATGAGCTTAGCTATGTCATTGAGATGCAGCCTTAGCTGTTCGGGGTCGGTCGTGCCAAACAACTGAATGCTGTAGGTGGTTTGGGCTTCCGTTGCGAGCCACTCGCGTGTCGCAACGAGCCGGTCTTCGAGCAGGTCGGCCTGCGCGGCAGCGCCGGTTCCGCCGCCGCTGGCGGGCGCCGCTGCGGGTTGGGTTCCGCCGTCCTCTTCCGCAATGCGTTTGGCCGGTTCCGCCCCGGCCGGCCGGGGCGCCGGGGCCGGTGGTTCACCGGCCGGCCTCGGGGGCGCAGCACTCTGGACTCCTGCGGGTAGCGCGGGCCGGGAAGAGGCGGGTTTGCTGACATCGGTGCCCGACGCAGCGGCATCCTGGTCCGGGACGCGGGCGGCTGCGGCCGGGCGCTCACCGCCCGGCTGCAGCAGCGCATAGACCGAGATGCCCAGAGCGGCGCCGATCGCGATCAGGGTGGCGCCCCACAGGTAACGCAGTTTGAGGCGGGGCGCGGCCTGCTGGCTGAACTCGCTGTCGCGCACCGCGGCCGCGACGTGCTTCGGCCTGACGGTGTGGGTGTTTTCCGAGAACGCGGCGAGCAGCGCCTTGTCGGCGATCAGGTTCACGCGGCGGGTGAGTCCCTGCGACGCGCCCGCGATTTGCCTCACCACCGATGGCACGAACAGATCGGGACCGCGGTAGCCCGCCGCGCGCATGCGGAACATCAGGTATTCGCGGACCTCGCCCGGCGTCAACGGCTCGAGCCGGAAGCTGTGGGTGATGCGTTCGCGCAACTGGCGGATGTCGGGCTGGCGCAGGTTGTCGTCGAGCTCGGGCTGGCCGAAGAGCACCATCTGCAGCAGCTTGTCGTTGCGCGTCTCCAGATTGGAAAGCAGGCGGATCTCCTCCAGAGTGGCGAGCGGCATGCTCTGCGATTCCTCGACGAACACCACGACGCGCTTGCCTTTGGCATAGCGCTTGAGCAGGAAGTCGTGCAACGCCCGCATCGCTTCCAGGCGCGGCGCGCCCCGCTCCACCTCGAGCTGCAGATCGAAGGCGATGGCGTGCAGGATCTCCTCGGGGGAGACGCTGGGGTTGGCGATATAGACGGTCTCGATATGGGGCGGAAGCCGCGTCGGCAGCATGTGGCACAGCATGGTCTTGCCGCTGCCCACCTCCCCGGTCACCTTGATGATGCCCTCGCCGTGGGTGATGGCGTAGATCAGGGCCTCCAGAATCGGGCCGCGGTTGCCGCCGCTGAAGAAGAACTCGGTATTGGGCGTGATCTTGAACGGCGCCTGGTTCAGTCCGAAATGGCTGTAATACATCACCGGTCCCCTGAACCTTCTGCCTTGATCCCGCCCGCGGCTTCGTTCATTTCGACGCCGGCTGCGGTGCTTTCGCAGCCTCGGCCGCGCCCGCGTAATTCTGCATCCGGCTGTAGAGCGTCGTGCGGTGTACGCCGAGCAGCCTGGCGGCCTGGGTGAGGTTGCCCTGAGTGATCATCAGCGCCGCCTCGATGTAGCCCCGTTCCCACTCCGAAAGCGTGTGGTCGAGATGGAAGCCTTTCTGCCTCTGCAAATGACGCTTCGCGGCCTCCAGCACCGACTTGAAATCCTGTCCGGCGGCGAGTCCCGGCAGATCCATGTCGAGGCTCTCCATGTCGAGTTCCGCCTGCAACTGCTCGACGCCGGTTTTCTGGCCGCTGTACTTGGTGGTGAGGCGGATCACGATGTTGCGCAGCTCGCGGACGTTGCCGGGGAAGCTGTAGTCGAGCCAGACATCCATCGCCCTTGCGTCGAGGTCGAACGGGGCGGCGCGCGCCTGGCGCGCATAGAACTCGCGGTAGTGGTCGAGCAGAACCCGCTTGTCCTCCCCGAGCTCGCGCAGCGGCGGTACGCTGACGGTGAAGACCGACAGGCGGTGGTAGAGGTCGGCGCGGAAGCGGCCGGCGCGGATCTCCTGCCGCAGCTCGCGATTGGTGGCGGCCACCACGCGCGCGTTGGACACCCGGCTCTGCGTCTCGCCCACGCGCTGAAACTCGCCGTTTTCCAGCACGCGCAGCAGCTTCGCCTGCAATTCGAGCGGCAGCTCGCCGATCTCGTCGAGAAACAGCATCGAATCCTGGGCATCCTCGAAGTAGCCCGAGCGGGCGGTGGTGGCGCCGGTGAACGAGCCCTTGCTGTAGCCGAACAGCGTCGGTTCCACCAGCGTGGGCGAAATCGCCGCGCAGTTGAGCGCGAGGAACGGGCGCGCTGCGCGGTGGCTCAGGAGGTGCAGCGACTTTGCGACCAGCTCCTTGCCGCTGCCCGATTCGCCCTCGATCAGAACCGGAAAAGGGGCGTTGGCGAACTGCGAGATCTGCCGGCGCAGCTTTTCGACCGGCAGGCTCCTGCCCATGAGGCCGACGTCGGCGGCGGCGCCCAGCTCGGCGGCGCTGATCTCGAGCGCGCGTTTGAGGAGCTTCTTGAGAGTTTCCGGTTCGCACGGCTTGGCGACGAACTCGATGGCGCCGAGGGTGCGCGCGTGCCGCGCGTTGGTTTCGTCGCTCTGTCCCGACAGCACCACGATCTTGATGCCCGGAGAGTGCGCGATCAACTCGCTGATCAGGCGGAAGCCCTCGTCCGGGCGGTGCGGCGTAGGGGGAAGGCCGAGGTCAATCAGCGCGAGCTGGGGCGGCCGGTCGAGCTGGCGCAGCAGGCTCTTCGCCTGCGCGCGGGAATCGGCGACGTGGACCAAGAAATCCCGGCTCAGGACGAAGTTGAGCGTGTCCGTGATCAGCGGGTCGTCGTCAACGATCAGCAGGTCGGGTTTGGCGGCTTCAGCTTGCGTCACAGCCCCCCTCGTGGACCCCTGCCCGTTGAACGGCGAACCTGCGTCCGTTCAAACGGGCGCGATTGAACCGGCGCTCAGCGTCCGGTTCAACGGTAATTGTATCTC
>DAIDBG010000094.1 GCA_027310225.1 bacterium
GCAGAAGATCACGCGCTTCACGTGCTCCGGATGGATGTCCTTCGCTTCCCAATCCTCGTTTACGGCATTGAACCTGTCGGTGGCGAATTCCTCGAGCGGGGATACCGACTCCTTGTGGCGCAACAGGCTCTTGGGCGTGAACAGGATCAGCGGCTTGCGGAACGGCCGGATCATCTGCCGCCGCAGCAGGTAATAGAGCTGCACGGGTGTCGCGGGAACGCAAACCTGCATGTTGTACTCCGCGCACAACTGCAGATAGCGCTCGATGCGGGCCGACGAGTGCTCCGGCCCCTGGCCCTCGTAGCCGTGCGGCAGCAGCAGCGTGAGCCCGCACAGGCGCCCCCACTTGGCTTCGCCGGCCGCGATGAACTGGTCAATCACCACCTGCGCGCCGTTGGCAAAATCGCCGAACTGCGCCTCCCAGACCACGAGCTCATTGGGGGCGGAGGTCGCGTAACCGTACTCGAACCCGACCACCGCCTCCTCGGAGAGCAGCGAGTCAATCACCACGAAGTCGCCCTGCCTCTCGCTCACGTGCTGCAGCGGGACGTAGATGCCCTGGTCCCAGCGCTCGCGGTTCTGGTCGTGCAGCACGGCGTGGCGGTGGAAGAAGGTGCCGCGCCCGCTGTCCTCGCCCGAGACCCGCACCGAGTAGCCTTCGTGCAGCAGCGTGGCGAACGCCAGGTGCTCGGCCATGCCCCAATCGAGCGGGAGCTTGCCCTGCGCCATGAGCCGCCGGTTCTCGATCACCTTCTGCACCGCGGGATGCAGCTTGAAATTATCGGGTACGATGGTGAGGCGCTCGCCGAGCATCTTCAGTGTCTCGAGCGGCAGCCGGGTGTCGCCGTGCTCGTTCCACTTGCCGCCCTTGTAGCGGCTCCAGTCAATCTCGAATGGCGGCTTGTAGCTGGACAGGATCGTCTTGTTGGTGTGGTGGCCGTCGTCGAGCGCCTTGCGGAAAGTGCTGACCAGATCGTCGGCCTCGCCCTCTCGGATCACCCCTTCCCGCTGCAACCGGTCGGCATACAGCTTGCGGGTGGTGGGCAGCTTCGCGATGGTCTTGTACATCAGCGGCTGGGTGACCATCGGCTCGTCCTGCTCGTTGTGCCCCAGCCTGCGGTAGCACACCAGGTCGATCACCACGTCCTTGTGGAATTTCATGCGGTAATCGAGCGCGATCTCGGTCACCAGGCACACCGCATCCGGGTCGTCGCCGTTGACGTGGAGGATCGGCACTTCCAGCATTTTTGCGACATCGGTGCAGTAGAGCGTCGAGCGCGTGTCCCGCAGGTCGGAGGTGGTGAAACCGATCTGGTTGTTGATGATGATGTGCACCGTGCCGCCCGTGCCGTAGCCGCGCGTCTGCGCGAGCTCAAGCGTTTCCTGGATCACGCCCTGCCCCGAGAACGAGGCGTCACCGTGGATCAGCACCGGCAGCACCTGGTCGCCCTTGAAGTCGCGGCGCCGGTGCTGGCGCGCGCGCACCGATCCTTCCACCACCGGATTGACGATCTCGAGATGCGAAGGATTGAAGGCGAGCGTCACGTGCATCGGCCCGCCGGGCGTCATGATGTTCGAGGAGAAGCCCTGGTGGTACTTCACGTCGCCCGCGAGCAGCGAATCGTCGTGCCTGCCCTCGAACTCCGCGAACAGGTTCCCGGGCATCTTGCCCATGGTGTTCACCAGCACGTTGATGCGGCCGCGGTGCGCCATGCCGATCACCAGCTCCTGCACGCCCGCCTTGCCGGCGTTCTGGAGCAGGATGTCGAGCTGGGGAATCAGCGACTCGCCGCCTTCGAGCGAGAAGCGCTTCTGGCCCACGTAGCGGGTGTGGAGATAACGCTCGAGCGTCTCGGCCGCCGTCAGCCGCTCCAGGATGTGCTTCCGGTACCCGGCGTCGTAGCCCGGGGTCGCGCGGATGCTCTCGATCCGTTCCTGGATCCAGCGCTTTTGCGGAATGTCGGAAATGTACAGGTATTCGGAGCCGATGGTGCGGCAGTAGGTGTCCCCGAGAAACTGCAGGATGTCCCGCAGCCTCATCTCGCGCGGCCCGACCAGGGTGCCGGTGTTGAACACCGTGTCCATGTCGGATTCCGCGAGGCCGTAGAACGCGGGGTCGAGCTCGGGAATTTCGGGTCTTTCCTGCCGTTTCAGGGGATCAATGTCGGCGTGGCGCACGCCCTGGAAGCGGTACGCCGAGATGAGCTGCAGCACGGTGAACTGCTTCGCCCCGAGCTGGGGCCGGTCAATGACGACGGCCGGCGCCGCATGGCGTTCTCTGGCGAGTCGCGCGAAGCGCTCCTGGATCTCGAAGTGCGAGACGTCCACCGCCCCGCTGTCGAGCCGCTGCAGATCGTCGAAATAGCCGCGCCAGCGCGGTTCGACCGACGCCGGATCCCTGAGATAGGCGTCGTACAGCGCCTCGATGAACGGCGCGTTGGCGCCGAAGAGATAGGAATTGCCGAGCATCTGCTTCATCATTTGCGCTTTGCCGCAGGCACGAATTCGCGCCGCGTGGCGCCCGCGAAGAGCTGGCGCGGCCGGCCGATCTTCTGGTCGGGATCGGTGATCATCTCTTTCCACTGCGCGATCCAGCCCACCGTGCGGGCGAGCGCGAAAATCGCGGTGAACATGCTGACCGGGATGCCGAGCGCCTTGTAAACGATGCCCGAGTAGAAATCCACGTTGGGATAGAGCTTGCGCTTGATGAAGTACTCGTCCTCGAGCGCGATCTTCTCCAGCGCCAGCGCCAGCTTGAACAGCTTGTCGTCCTTGAGGCCGAGCTCCTCCAGCACCTCGTGGCAGGTCTTCTGGATGAGCTTGGCGCGCGGATCATAGTTCTTGTAAACGCGGTGGCCGAATCCCATCAGCATGGCGTGGCCGTCCTTGTCCTTGACGCGCTTGATGAACGCGGGGATGTTCTTCGCGTCGTCTATCTCCCCCAGCAGCTTGAGCACCGCCTCGTTGGCGCCGCCGTGCGCCGGTCCCCACAGGCTGGCGATGCCGGCGGCGATGCAGGCGAAAGGGTTCGCGCCCGACGAACCCGCCAGGCGCACCGTCGAGGTCGAGGCGTTCTGCTCGTGATCGGCATGCAGGATCAGTATGCGCTCCATCGCGCGCGAGAGGACCGGGTTGGGCCGGTACTCCTCGCACGGCGTGCCGAACATCATGTAGAGGAAGTTGTCCACGTAGGACAGCGCGTTTCTCGGGTACATGAACGGCTGGCCCGTGGTGTACTTGTAGGTCATCGCCGTGATCGTCGGCAGCTTCGCGATCAGGCGGAACGCCGAGATCTCCCGGTTGCGCGCGTCGTGGATATTGATCGAGTCGTGATAAAAGGCGGAAAGCGCGCCCACCACGCCGCACAGCACCGCCATCGGGTGCGCGTCGCGGCGGAAGCCGGAATAGAAGCGTATCAGCTGCTCGTGCACCATGGTGTGGCGGGTGACGATGTTCACGAATTCGTCGAGCTGCTGCTTGTCGGGCAATTCGCCGTTGAGGATCAGATACGCCACTTCCAGGAAGGAGCAGTGCTCGGCGAGTTGCTCGATGGGATAGCCGCGGTACTGCAGGATGCCCTTGTCGCCGTCAATGTAGGTAATGCTGGAGCGGCAACTGGCCGTGGACATGAAACCGGGGTCGTAGGTGAATTTTCCGGTCTTGCCGTAGAGCGCGCGGACGTCAATCACGTCCGGCCCGACGGTTCCCGTCATCACCGGGAGGTCAATCGGGGGCGTGCCGTCAGTAAAGGTCAGGGTTGCCAGCTTTTCCGCCATAAAGGTTCTCCGTTCTTTCTGTGACTTTATACGGCTCGCGCCGTTCCCGCGCCCCGCGTCCGCGCCGGTTCCTCAGCCGGCACGCAGCATCTCCACCACCGCCCGGTGGCGCGGCGCGGGTTCCCGCCGCCCGAGCGCCAGGTCCAGCAGATCGTTGTCGGGCTGATCGAGCAGCTCGCTGAAGACCTCCCTCTGCCCGGCGTCGAGCCGCTCGAAGTGGCGCTCGAGGAACGCCTTGAGGATCAGGTCGAGCTCGAGCAGTCCCCGGCGGCAGCGCCAGCGTACGCGGTCGAGGTCCGCCATGCGGCCGACCTAGGAATTTGCCGGGCTCACGCCCGCCAAATTCCGAACATGCAACAACATCCGGACACTGGAACTCAACGCTATCCTCTGCCACGCCCGCGCCATCTTCTGCATTTCGAAACGATCCATTGAGGAACTCGTGCGACTGAAGCTCCACGAATTCCTAAACGGTGCGCTTGACCAGGAGCTCCTTGATCTTGCCGATCGCCCGGGTCGGGTTGAGCCCCTTCGGGCACACTTCCACGCAATTCATGATCGTGTGGCAGCGGAAGAGGCGATATGGATCTTCCAAGTTGTCCAGCCGCTCGTTGGTCGCCTGGTCGCGCGTGTCCGTGATGAAGCGGTAGGCCTGCAGCAGGCCGGCCGGGCCGACGAACTTGTCCGGGTTCCACCAGAACGAGGGACAGGCGGTCGAGCAGGCCGCGCACAGGATGCACTCGTAGAGCCCGTTCAACTCCTCGCGGTCCTCGGGCGACTGCAGTCGCTCCTTCTCGGGCGGCGGATCATTGTTGATGAGATAAGGCTTGATCGAGTGGTACTGCTTGAAGAACTGGGACATGTCCACGATCAGGTCGCGGATCACGGGCAGGCCCGGCAGCGGCCGGATCTCCACCGGTTCCTTCAGGCCCGCGACGCTCGTGATGCAGGCCAGTCCGTTCCTGCCGTTGATGTTCATCGCGTCCGACCCGCACACCCCCTCCCGGCACGAGCGCCGGAACGAGAGAGTGTCGTCCAGCGTCTTGATGCGCACCAGCGCGTCGAGCAGCATGCGGTCGGTGGGCTCGAGCGCCACGTCGTAGTCCTGCATGCGCGGCTTGTCGTCCGTCTCCGGGTTATAGCGGTAGATCAAGAATCGCATTACCTGCTCCGCAAGTTCGTCACACGTTTCTCGTTGCTTGCCAGCGACCACAACATCAACACCAGGAACGAGTAACGAGTCACTCTCAATAAACCCGGGCCTTGGGCTCGAACGCCTCCACGGTAAGCGGCTTGCCGTGCACCGGCTTGTAGTCGAGACGGTTGCCCTGCTTGTACCACAAGGTATGCTTCATCCAGTTCGCGTCGTCGCGCTGGTGGTGGTCGGCGCGGTCGTGGGCTCCGCGGCTCTCGGTGCGCGCTTCCGCCGAGATCATCGTCGCCAGCGCGACTTCGATCAGGTTGTCCAGCTCCAGCGCCTCCACTCGCGCCGTATTGAAGGTCTTGCTCTTGTCGCCGATCCCGCTATGTCCGGCACGCGCGGCTACTTCCTTGATTTTATCAACCCCCTGCTTGAGCAGATCGCCGAAGCGGAACACGCCGCAGTAGGCCTGCATGACCCTGCGCATCTCCGCCTGCACTTCAGCCACTCGTTCGCCGTCTTTCTGTGTTTCCAGACGCGCCAGACGCGCCAGCGGGCGATCCGCCGCATCGTCCGGCAAAGGCTTGAGATGCGGATTACGCTTCAGGTCGTCAATGATCTGCCGTGCCGCCGAGCGCCCGAACACCAGCAGATCCAGCAACGAATTGCAGCCCAGGCGGTTTGCGCCGTGCACCGACACACAGGCGCATTCGCCTGCCGCATACAGTCCCCGCACCACTTCCTCCGGACCGGTCGCGCCGGGCGCGACGACCTGGCCGTGATAGTTGGCGGGAATCCCGCCCATCATGTAATGCGCCGTGGGCACGACCGGTATCGGCTCCCTGACCGGGTCCACGTTGGCGAACTTGATCGCGATCTCGCGGATGCCGGGCAGGCGCCTGTTGATGACTTCGGAACCGAGATGGTCGAGCTTGAGCAGAATGTGATCGGCATCCTTGCCGGCGCCGCGGCCTTCCTTGATTTCGGTTGCCATCGCACGCGACACCACGTCGCGGGATGCGAGGTCCTTGGCGTTGGGCGCGTAACGCTCCATGAAGCGCTCGCCGTTTTTATTGAGCAGAAATCCGCCTTCGCCGCGCACCCCTTCGGTAATCAACACGCCGGCACCGTAGACCCCGGTCGGGTGAAACTGGAAAAACTCCATGTCCTGAAGCGGAAGGCCGGCCCGCGCCACCATGCCCAGGCCGTCACCGGTATTGATGAAGGCGTTGGTGCTGGATGCGAAAATGCGCCCGGCACCGCCGGTGGCCAGGAGCGTGCAGCGCCCCCGGAAGATCACGATCTCGCCGGTTTCGATCTCCATCGCCACCACGCCGAGCACCTCGCCGTCCCGGTCCCGGACGATATCGAGCGCCATCCACTCGATGAAGAACTGCGTGTGCACCTTGAGGTTCGCCTGGTAGAGCGTGTGCAGCATGGCGTGGCCGGTGCGGTCGGCGGCGGCACAGGCACGCTGCACCGGGTTCCTGCCGTATTCCTGCATGTGGCCGCCGAAAGGACGCTGGTAAATCCTGCCGTCGGGGAGACGGTCGAACGGCATGCCGAAATGTTCCAGCTCATACACCACTTCCGGTGCCGTTCGGCACATGAATTCGATCGCGTCCTGGTCGCCGAGGTAGTCGGCGCCCTTCACGGTGTCGTACATGTGCCAGTGCCAGTCGTCCTTCTCGATGTTGCCGAGCGAGGCCGCGACCCCGCCCTGCGCCGCCACTGTGTGGGAACGCGTCGGGAACACCTTCGACAGCAACGCGACCCGGAGATCGGCGCGGGCGAGCTCGAGCGCGGCGCGCATTCCCGCCCCGCCGCCGCCTACGATCACCGCGTCAAAGGTCCGGACCGGCAATCCCATCTACACCCCCCACAGTATCTGCACCGACCACGCCGCGTACAGCAGCAGCGCCGCGATCACGATCACGTAAAGCGTGAGCCGCAGCCCGGCGTCCTTGAGGTAATCCATGAAGATGTCCCGCACGCCGATCCAGGCGTGCCAGTACACGCTCAGCAGGAACAGCGCCGTGGAATAACGCACGGCCGGAATTTCCCACAACGCCTTCCAGTTCCAGTAATCGAATTCCGGCAGGCCCGCCAGCACCGCCACCAGCATCAGGGCATAAACCGCCATCACGACCGCGGTGATGCGTTGCGCCAGCCAGTCGCGCAGGCCGTAGTGGGCGCCGACGACTTCGCGCTTCACCATAGCCACACCCCGACGATCAGCGTCAGCCCGATGCTGACGGCGAGCACCGCCCTGGCGCTGGCGCGCGCCGGAGCCAGGTCGGTTCCATAATCCAGGTCGAGCGCCAGATAGCGGATGCCGGCGCACAGGTGATGAAGGAACGCCCAGATCACACCGATCGCGATCAGCTTGGCGAGCGGGTTGCCGAGCAGGTTCTTCAGCACGGCGTAGCCCTGGGGCGACTCGAGGCTCATCTGCAGCAGATACAGGAAAACGGGTATCAACAGGAACAGCGCCGCCCCGCTCGCCCGGTGCATGATTGATACGATCCCCGGTAGCGGCAGCCGGATCTTGAACAGGTTGAGGTACTTCGGGCGCGTCTTAAGCACCGGGCTTCTCGGTTCTGGAGCACTCGGAAGTGGCGTGCCCGGCGCCGTCAGCACTGTCCACTCTGCCTGCACCCGTGGTACAGGCAAGCTTGAGCCTGCTCCGATTCACGTTGTTCCTGCGCAAGTCTTGTTTAGGCCTGAATTCTAGCAGTTTTCGCTGCACTGCATAAGCCATTGCCGGGCCCGCTGCGTCCGCCATCCAGGAAATGGACGCCGTTGCCGCGCGCGGGCTCGCGCCCCTCCGGCTTGTCACCCTCAGCCGCGGTCGCTATCATCGCTGCACGCGAACGAGTGCGCGCGCTGTCCGGCTTTCGCCGTGCCTCCTTCCCGAACCACAAGACCGCGTCCCGTCATTCAGGAGTCCATTAGATGAAACGCCCCTTGCGTGTCGCCGTCACCGGCGCTGCCGGCCAGATCGGCTACAGCCTGCTGCCTCGAATCGCCGGCGGCGAGATGCTCGGAAGAGACCAGCCCGTCATCCTCCAGCTGCTCGAGATTCCCGACGAGAAGGCCCAGAAAGCGCTCAAGGGCGTCATGATGGAGCTCGATGACTGCGCCTTTCCCCTGTTGCACGGCATGGTTCCCGCCGCCGACCCCGTGGTGGCGTTCCAGGACGCCGATATCGCGCTGCTGGTCGGCGCCCGGCCCCGCGGCCCGGGCATGGAGCGCAAGGATCTCCTCGACGCCAACGGAAAGATATTCGCGCCGCAGGGAAAAGCGCTGTCGGAAGTTGCAAGCCGCGACGTCAAGGTGCTGGTGGTGGGCAATCCCGCCAACACCAATTGCCTGATCGCGATGAAAAATGCGCCCGGTCTCAAGCCATCCAACTTCTCCGGGATGATGCGGCTCGACCACAACCGCGCGCTCACGCAGCTCGCGCAGAAAATCGGCGCGCCGGTGGCCGGCGTGCGCAAGATGGCCGTGTGGGGAAACCACTCTGCGACCCAGTACCCGGACCTCTTCCACGCCGAGGTGGACGGCAGGAAGGCCTGGCCGATGATCAACGACCGGGCCTGGCTGGAAAAGGACTTCATCCCCACCATCCAGAAACGCGGCGCCGCCATCATCGAGGCGCGCGGGCTGTCCTCGGCGGCGAGCGCGGCCAACGCTGCGATGGACCATGTGCGCGACTGGGTGTTCGGCACCCGTGAGAGCGACTGGACGAGCATGGGAATCCCCTCCGACGGCAGCTACGACATACCCGAAGGCGTGATCTACGGTCATCCCTGCGTCTGCCGCAACGGCCGCTACGAGCTCGTAAAGGGCCTCGACCTCAGCGATTTCAGCCGCGTGCGCATGCAGGCGACGCTGAAGGAGCTGCAGGAGGAGCGCGATTCGATCCGGCACCTCCTCGGCTGAAACCCGATCGAAACCGCAGATCATGAGCGAAGCGCACGCCGGGCCCAAGCCCAAGAAATCGGTGGCGCTGTCCGGCGTCGCGGCGGGCAGCACCGCGCTGTGCACGGTCGGCCGCAGCGGCAACGATCTCCATTACCGCGGCTACGACATCCTCGAGGTGGCGGAGTACTGCGAGTTCGAGGAAATCGCCCACCTGCTGGTGCACGGCTGGCTGCCGGCACGGGCCGAGCTCTCCGCCTACAAGACCCGGCTCCGCGCCCTGCGCGGGCTGCCCGAGCCGGTGCGCGAAGTGCTCGAGCGCATTCCGGCCGCCGCTCACCCGATGGACGTGATGCGCACCGGCTGCTCTGCGCTCGGCACGGTGCTGCCGGAAAAGGAAGACCACAATCTTCCCGGCGCACGCGACATCGCCGACCGGCTGATGGCCTGCTCCGGCTCGATGCTGCTCTACTGGTATCACTACAGCCACCACGGCCGCCGCATCGAGCTCGAGACCGATGACGATTCGATCGGCGCACATTTCCTGCACCTGCTCCACGGCCGGCCGGTGAAACCGCTGTGGGTGAAGGCGATGCACACCTCGCTCGTGCTCTACGCGGAGCATGAATTCAACGCCTCCACCTTCACGGCGCGCGTCATCGCCGGCACCGGATCCGACCTGTATTCCGCCGTCACCGGCGCCATCGGGGCGCTGCGCGGACCCAAGCACGGAGGGGCGAACGAAGTCGGGTTCGAGGTCATGAACCGCTACCAGACGCCCGACGAGGCGGAGAACGACATCGTCACGCGCCTGCGCAACAGGGAGGTCGTGATCGGGTTCGGCCACCCGGTCTATACCATCGCCGATCCCCGCAACCGGGTGATCAAGGAGGTGGCGCGGCGCCTCTCGCAGGACGCCGGCGACATGAAGCTGTTCGACATCGCCGACCGGATCGAGGCGGTGATGATGCGCGAGAAGAAGATGTTCGCGAACCTCGACTGGTTCTCGGCGGTGTCCTACAGCAGGATGGGCGTTCCCACCGCGATGTTCACGCCGGTCTTCGTCATCGCGCGCACCAGCGGCTGGTCGGCCCACGTCATCGAGCAGCGCATTGACAACCGGATCATCCGGCCCACCGCGGTCTATACCGGACCCGAGCCGCGCCAATTCGTTCCGATTGACAAGCGCTGAATCCTCATCCCTTCATGGAGCAGTCATGGGTATCGGACAACTGTCGTTCCACAACCATCGCATCGCCTGGTCCCGGATCGGACTGATCCTCGCTTTCGCCTACGCCCTGCTGGTGCCGGCTCCCCGTGTCATCGGCCCGGCGTTGCGGGATCTTTCCGAACTGGCGGGGTTTGGCCTGTTGATCGTTGCCGCCCTGGGGCGCGTGTGGTGCCTGTCCTTCATCTCCGGCGTCAAAAACAAGATGCTGATAACGGAAGGACCTTACTCCGTCGTACGCAATCCGCTCTACGGTTTCAATTTCATCGGCGCTGTCGGTCTGGGCCTCGTCATGGAAAATCCGCTGCTTGCCGCGTTGCTCGCCGCGGGCTTTGCGCTTTTTTATCCGCGCGTGGTCCGGCATGAGGAAGCCGCTCTGGCGCAGGTCTTCGGGAGGTTTTACGTCCGCTATTGTGAAACAACGCCCCGCTGGCTCCCGCGCTGGTCGAATTATCACGAGCCCGAGTCCTGGGACATCAACCCGCGGAAGCTCCGCGCCGGCCTGCTCGACGCCATGTGGTTCCTGTGGGCGTTCATGCTCTGGGAAATCATCGAGGAATTCAGCATCCTGCAGTTTGTGCGCGGGATGTGGTAATCGGGGCACTTCCCCTTCGCCCACCGGCATTCCCGCCGCAGCCCATGTCCAGCTCCGGCTCCAACATCCGCCCCAAACCGGACAAGGTCCTCACCGACATCGCCGATTACGTCACCAGGTATCAGATCGAGAGCAAAGAAGCCTACGACACCGCCCGGCTGTGCCTGATGGACACGCTCGGATGCGGGCTGGAAGCGCTCGAGTACCCGGCCTGTACCAGGCTCCTCGGCCCGATCGTCCCCGGCACCGTGGTGCCGCACGGTGCGAAAGTGCCCGGCACGCCGTACCAGCTCGACCCGGTGAGCGCGGCGTTCAATATCGGCGCGATGATCCGCTGGCTCGACTTCAACGACACCTGGCTCGCCGCGGAGTGGGGCCATCCCTCGGACAACCTGGGCGGCATACTCGCCACGGCGGACTGGCTCTCGCGCATCCGACTCGCGCAGGGCGGAAAGCCGCTCGTCATGCGCGACGTGCTCACCGCCATGATCAAGGCCCACGAGATCCAGGGCGTGATCGCTCTCGAGAACAGCTTCAATCGCGTGGGCCTCGACCACGTGGTGCTGGTCAAGGTCGCCTCCACCGCGGTGGTCACTCACATGATGGGCGGCACGCGCGAGGAAATCATCAACGCGCTGTCGAACGCGTGGATCGACGGCCAGAGCCTGCGCACCTACCGCCACTCGCCCAACACCGGCTCGCGCAAGTCGTGGGCCGCGGGCGACGCGACGAGCCGCGCCGTTCGCCTGGCGCTGCTGGCGCTCAAGGGCGAGATGGGCTACCCCTCCGCCCTCACCGCGAAGACCTGGGGTTTCTACGACGTGCTGTTCAAGGGGAAACCCTTCAAGTTCAAGCGGCCCTACGGCTCGTACGTGATGGAAAACGTGCTGTTCAAGATCTCTTTCCCGGCGGAGTTTCATGCCCAGACCGCGGTGGAGGCCGCGGCCAGGCTGCATCCGCAGGTCAAGGACCGGCTCCATGCCGTGAAGAAGATCGTCCTCACCACGCACGAGTCCGCCATCCGCATCATCGACAAGAGAGGCCCGCTGCACAACCCGGCCGATCGCGACCACTGCATCCAGTACATGACCGCGGTCGGCCTCATCAAGGGCAATCTGACGGCCGCCGACTACGAGGACGAGCCCGCGGCCGACGCCCGCATAGACCGGCTGCGGTCGAGAATGGTCTGCGTGGAAAACCGGCAGTGGAGCCGCGACTACCTCGATCCCGCGAAGCGCTCGATCGCGAATGCCGTCCAGATCTTCTTCACCGACGGCTCCAGTACCGACAAGGTGGCGGTCGAGTACCCGCTCGGCCACCGCCGCCGGCGCAAAGAAGGGATTCCGCTGCTCGAAGCCAAGTTCAGGACCAACCTCGCGCGCCGTTTTCCACCGCGGCAGCAGGAAGCGGTTCTCGCGGCGTGCAGCGACCAGCGCCGGCTGGAGGCCATGCCGGTGAACGAATTCGTGGATCTCTTCGTGTCTTGAATGACCATCATCGCCAAATTCGAGATCCATTACTCGCAGTTTCTCGACCCCCACGGCAAGGGCGTCCAGCCGCTGCCGGAGTTCGCACGCGATCCGCGGAACCTGATTCCCCTCTACCGCTGGATGGTGATGATGCGCGCCTACGACGCCAAGGCGATCGCGCTGCAGCGCACCGGGCAGTTGGGCACCTTCGCTTCCCTGCTGGGGCACGAAGCCGTGCAGGCCGGCGTCGGTTCCGCGATGGCGAAGGACGATGTCTTCCTCATGACCTATCGCGAAAACGGCGTGCAGATGATACGCGGAGTTACGCTGAAGGAGCTGTTCCTCTACTGGAGCGGCGACGAGCGCGGCAGCGACTATGCCGTGCCGCGCGGGGACTTTCCGATCTGCATCACCATCGCTGCGCACATTACCCACGCTGTGGGAGTCGCTTACGCCATGAAGCTCCGGCGGGAGCCACGCGTGGCGGTGTGCGCGCTGGGCGACGGTGCGACTTCCAAGGGCGATTTTTACGAAGGACTCAATGCCGCGGGCACCTGGAAGCTACCGGTGGTGTTCGTCGTCGCGAACAACCAGTGGGCGATCTCGGTGCCGCGCCGCATCCAGACCGCCGCGCAAACCCTCGCGCAGAAAGCGGTCGCCGCGGGCTTCGAAGGCGTGCAGGTGGACGGCAACGACGTGATCGCCGTGCGCCATGCCATGGACCAGGCGCTCGCCAAGGCGAGGGCCGGCGGCGGCCCGACGCTGATCGAGGCCCTCACCTACCGGCTCTCGGACCACACGACGGCGGACGACGCCACGCGCTATCGCAGCCCGGACGAAGTGGCGGAGGCCTGGAAGCTCGAGCCCATCGCGCGGCTGCGCACCCACCTCACGGACCGCGGCGCCTGGGACAAGGCGAAGGAAGACGCTCTGCTCCGGGAATGCAACGAGCAGGTACAGGCGGCGGCGCAGGCCTGCCTCGACACGCCGCAACCCGCCGCCGGGAACATGTTCGACCATCTCTACGCAATGCTGCCGGCCGCGCTCGCGAAGCAGCGCGCCGCCGCATTGGGTGATGGGTAAGGGGTCATGAGATTCAACTGATGCGGGATGCGAAATACGAGATGCGAGATACAGAGCCGTGGTCGATTGCTCCATCCCGTATCTCGTATCCCGGATCGCGGATCGGGCCGTAGAGGACGAATGGCACAGATCACGCTCGTTGAAGCCATCAACCTCGCGCTCAAGCGCGAGATGGAAAACGATCCCGATGTCGTCGTGCTCGGCGAGGACGTGGGCGTGGACGGCGGCGTGTTCCGCGCTACGCTTGGCCTCACCGAGCGCTACGGCCCCGAGCGCGTCATAGATACCCCGCTCGCGGAAGCGCTGATCGCCGGCATGGCCATTGGCATGGCGGCTGAAGGCCTCAAGCCGGTGGCCGAGATCCAGTTCTCCGGCTTCGCCTACGCCACCCTGGACCAGATCCTCAACCACGCCGGGCGCATGCGCCATCGCTCGCGCGGCCGGCTCTCCTGCCCGATGGTGCTGAGAATGCCCTGCGGCGGCGGCATCCATGCGCCCGAGCACCACTCGGAAAGTCCGGAAGCGATGTTCGCCCACATTCCCGGCATCCGCGTGGTCTACCCGTCCTCGCCGCGCCGCGCCTACGGGTTGCTGCTCGCCGCCATTCGCGATCCCGATCCGGTGGTCTTTCTCGAGCCCACACGGCTCTACCGCCTGTTCCGGGAGGAGGTCGCCGACGACGGCCAGGCGCTGGCGCTCGATGCCTGCTTCACGCTGCGGGAAGGCAGCGATGCGACGCTGGTGAGTTGGGGGCCGATGGTCCCCGAAACGCTCGCCGCCGCGGACGAACTTGCAGAACAGGGCATCGCGGCGGAAGTGATTGACGTCGCCACCTTGAAGCCCCTCGACATGGACACCGTGCTCGCCTCGGTCGCCAGAACCGGCCGCTGCGTGATCGTCACCGAAGCGCCGCGCACGTGCAGCTTCGCCTCCGAGATCGCCGCCGGCCTCGCCGAGGAAGGATTGCTCAATCTCCTCGCGCCGGTGCAGCGCGTGACGGCGTACGACGTGGTGGTGCCGCTCTCGCGCCTCGAGCGCCATTACCTGCCGGGCAAGGCGCGCATCGTCGCTGCGGCCAAGAAAGCCTTGGCCTTCGCTTAAGAATGGACTGCGCCCGGGAATGATCAACGGTGACGCAACTGCAGACCTCGTTTCGGTGAAGAGATCGTCTATGCTGGGCCCGTCCATTCTTAAATGAAACTACATCCCGAATTTTCATTAAAAAATTTTCATTTATGAAAATTTTCAAGCTGCCGGACCTCGGCGAAGGGCTGCAGGAAGCCGAGATCGTCAAGTGGCACGTCAAGCCCGGCGACGAGGTGAAAGCCGACGCTCCCCTGGTATCGGTGGAGACGGCGAAGGCGGTCGTGGACATTCCCGCGCCCTACTCCGGCCGGATCGCCAGGCTCTACGGCAATCCCGGGGACATCGCTCACATCGGCGCGCCGCTGGTCGCCTTCGAGGGCGAAGGCGACAGCGGCGATGCGGGCACCGTCGTGGGCAAGGTCGAGGTCGGCCGGAAGGTGGTCGCGGACGCCCCGCCCGCGCCGGCGCCCGTCACCGCCGGCATCAAGGTGACCCCGGCGGTGCGCGCGCTCGCGCGCAAGCTCAACGTGGACCTCGCGATGGTCACCCCGACCGGCGCCGACGGATTGCTTACCGCGGCCGACGTGCAGCGAGCGGCGCGGATTCTTGCTGAAATCGGTCCGATCGAGGTAATGCGCGGGGTGCGGCGCGCGATGGCCCAGAACATGGAACTCGCCACGGCGGAGGTCGCCTCCGCCACCCTCATGGACGACGCCGACATCGAGGCTTGGCCCGCGGGCACGCATGTCATGCTGCGGCTGATCCGCGCGCTCGTCTCGGGCTGCCGCGCGGAGCCCTCGCTTAACGCCTGGTACGACAGCGAGAAGATTGGCCGCTGGGTGCTGAAGAAGGTGGACGTCGGCATCGCCGTGGACACCCCCGACGGGTTGCTGGTGCCGGTGCTGCGCAACGTGGACACGCGCAGCCCCGAGGACCTGAGACGCGCGCTCGAGAAGCTGATCGCCGACGCCCGCGCGCGCAAGGTGCCGCCGGAGGACCTGCGCGCGAACACCATCACGCTCTCGAACTACGGCTCGATCGCGGGCCGCTACGCCTCGCCGGTGGTGCTGCCGCCGACGGTGGCCATCCTCGGCGCCGGGAGGATCGCGAAGCAGGTCGTGGCGGCGGACGGCGGCCCGACGGTGCGCCGCATGCTGCCGCTCTCGCTCACCTTCGACCACCGCGCGGTGACCGGCGGCGAGGCGGGACGTTTCCTCAACGCCGTAATTGCCGATCTGCAGCCGGCAATTTAAGGAGTTACTTACGCCGCTGCGCGTTGCCCGATGACGTCTTCCGCGATCTTGCGGAACTCGGATTCGGTCAACAGCCGCTTGCTCTTCAGCGAGAAACTCTTGACCCCGGCCGTCATCTTGGTCGCTTCCTCGTCGCTCGCCTCGATGCCCATATGCTCGAGCCAGGCCTTGACCGAATCAATGCCGCTGCCCTTGCCCATCACCACCTCGGCGGGCGGTTGCCCGACGAAACCCGAGCGCACCGGGAACAGCTCGGTCGCATTTTCCTCCCCGCAGTTCTTGTACCAGCTCGCGATGATCCCGGATTCGATCTGATACAACTGCCTGCCCACGACGGGCTTGTTCGAAGGCACGTCCACTCCGGTGAGTTTCTGCACCAGGTTGGCGAGCGGCGTCAGCTTGCTGTAGTCGAGACCGACGTCCACGCCGTACATCGTCAGCAGCGCCATGACCGTTTCTTCCATCGGCGTGTTGCCGGCGCGTTCGCCGACGCCGAGGACGGTCGTGTGCAGCACTTCGACGCCTTCAGCGGCGGCCATGATGGTGTTCGCGACGCCCATGCCGAAGTCCTGGTGAAAGTGCGCTTCGAGGCGCTTGTTGATGCGCTTCTTGACCTCGCGGACGAAATACCGCATCGCATGGGGAGACACGACCCCGAAAGTGTCCACCAGGGCCAGCGCGTCCATGTGGCCCTCGGTCGCGACCCGGTTGATCAGGTTCAATACCCAGTTCATCTCGGAGCGGGAAAAGTCAATGGGGAAGAACACGACTTCCAGCCCGTTCTTCTGGGCGAACTTGGTGGCCTCGATCGACGTCTCGATCGCCTTTTCCATCGGCCACTTGTAGGCGAGATCGACCATGTGCTGGCTGGAGGGAATCTCCATCACCACGCCGTTGACGCCGGTGTCGATCGCGCGCTGGACGTCCTCCTTCATGCAGCGCGAGAAGGCGAAGATCTGCGGGCCGAGGTTGCGCTTCGCGATCGCCTTGATGGCTTCGGCGTCCGAGGGCGAAACGATCGGCATGCCCGCCTCGATGCGATGCACGCCGGCTTCCGCCAGCGCTTCGGCGATGCGGATCTTGTCGTCCTTGGTGAGGATGATGCCGGTTTGCTGCTCGCCGTCGCGCAGCGTGATGTCGTGGATCTTGATCTGCTTGGCGAACTTGAAATCCTTGCGCACTTCGTCCGCGTAATTCCACTGGCTCACGAACCAGTTGTCGGTCTTCCAGGGTTGCTTTGCCATTGCACCGCTCCTTGTATGTTGGCTTGATCGTCCATTCTCGAAAATTGCGTAATCGCTGTCAAGGCGAGGCAGCTTGCCGCCGCGCACCGGCGCGACTTCTCCCCGATCAGCGTCCGATCGCAGGCCATTTGCGGCCGGCGACGTACCAATCGAGAATCTGCTCCCCGGTCCAGAACAGCACGCCCTTCTGCTTCCTCAGCCGCCTGAACACAGCCTCGAAATACCCGATGCGGTGCGGCACGCCCGAGATATAGGGGTGCACCGCGATCGCCATCACCTTGGCGCGCTCCTTCCCTTCCCGATGGACGCGCTCGAAATAATCCATGCAGCGCACCTCCCACTCCCTCGCGGCGTGGTGCTGGACCACCATCATCGCGATATCGTTGAGCTCCAGGCTGTAGGGCATCGTCACCAGATTCCCGTGCCGGGTCCGGATCGTGCACGGTTCATCATCAATCACCCAGTCGGCCACGTAGCGGATGCCGGCGGCGGCCAGCAGCTCGGGCGTCTCCAGCGTCTCGGTCAGGCCGGGGCCCATCCACCCCACCGGCTGCCTCCCGGTGAATTCACGGAGCACTTTCACCGACCGCTGAATCATTCCGGCCTGATCCGGCTCGGAGTGTATCGGCCGCTGGTCGTAGGAATGTCCCATGAATTCCCAGCCGGCATCGCGTGCGGCTTCGGCCACGGGCCGGTAATCGAGGCACACGCGCGCATTCACCGACAGCGACGGCACGATCTTCAATTCGTCGAGTATCGCCTTCATGCGCCAGAAGCCGACGCGCATGCCGTACTCGTGCCATCCCCAGTTCGGCACGTCGGGCTGGTGTGTCACTCCGGTGGGCGGCGCCAGCACCTGGCGCGGCATGGGACGGCCGATGTCCCAGACCTCGACGTTGACCACCGGCCACACCACCACGCGCGCCCTGCCGGGCAGCACGAGCGGCGGACGGTCAACGATGGCGGAGTAACGCAGGCGCTTGGCGGGGATCATGAATGTTCCGTGTTCTGTGTTCCGCGTTCTAGGTTCTTCTGGCGGCGGACAACCCGTCCGCTCCAACGCGCAGAGTTAAACCGGCGCAGCGCGTCCACTTTAACGCCAATTATAGCCGGTCGGTGACCCTCGGACCCTGATATAGTCGCCTCAATTAGACCGGAAAGAAAATCAATGGACGATCCTTGTCTGCCTCCAATCGAGAACCCCAAAAAGCCCGACGTGGCGGCGCCACCTCAGGCTTGTGATTCGCATTTTCACATCTTCGGCCCCGTCAGCCGCTTCCCCTACTCGCCGGAGCGCGCCTACACGCCGCCCGAAGCACCGCTCGAGGCCCTACTTGCCCTGCACGCGCGGCTCGGCTTCGAGCGCGGCGTGGTGGTGCAGGGCAACGCTCACGGCACCGATTGCTCCGCCGTGATGGATGCGCTCGAGCGCGAGCCTCGCCGCCTGCGCGCGATCGCCATCGTCGGGGACACGACCCCGCGCGCGGAATTGAAGCGTATGGCCGATGCGGGCGTGCGGGCGCTGCGCTTCCACCACGCCCCGCGCCAGCCCGGGCGCTTCAGCAGCCAGGGCATCGCCGCCTTCGAGAAGCTTGCGCCGCATATGGCGGATTGCGGGCTGCACGCGCAGTTCTTCATGGACGCCCGTGAGCTGCCGGCGCTGCTGCCGAGCCTGAGGAACTGGAAGCAGCCGGTCGTGCTGGATCACTTCGGTTCCACCCAGGCGGACGAGGGAACTGCCGCGCCCGGCTTCGAGATGCTCAGGAATTTTCTCGGCGAGGGACGCATCTGGGTCAAGATCTCCGGCGCCTACCGCGTTTCGGACCGTTACCCCGATTACGACGACGCGCGCCCGCTGCACGAGGCGCTGGTGAGAACCAACCCCGACCATCTGCTCTGGGGCACCGACTGGCCGCACCCGCGGCTCGACAGGAACATGCCGGACACCGGGCACCTGCTCGACCTCTTCAACGCGTGGACGCCGGACGCGCGGGTGCGGAGGAAGATCTTGATCGAGAACCCCGCCCGTCTCTACGGGTTTGAGAATTCAGCCGCAAAAACATAGGGTAACTTTTTCATCAGTAGCAATGCGTGCTGCTGCGGAAAAGCTACAATCGTCCTCTCTATTCTGCTGTCTATTCTGACATGACGCCGGAGGTCCAGTTCGGCTCGCTGCTCGTCCTCGCGGTGGCCGCCTTCCTCGTTCCGCTCGCGCTCGCTCTGTTGCCGGGCCCCGCCGTGCCCACGATCGTCGGCGAGGTCCTCGCCGGCGTGCTGCTCGGGAAAAGCGGCCTCGGCTGGATCTTGCCCGGACCGTGGCACGATTTCCTGTTCCTGTTCGGCCTGGCGTTCCTGCTGTTCCTCGCCGGGCTCGAGATCGATTTCGGCGCCCTGCGCGCGCCCCGCGCAGGGGCGCGCGCATCGGTGCTCGACAACCCGCTCGCGCTCGCCGGTCTTGTCATGGTGCTGCGGCTTGCGCTCGCCTTCGCCATCACCATTCCGCTCGCGGCTGCCGGGCTGCTCCCGGGCCCGACGCTCGTCGCCTTCCTGCTCGTCTCGACATCGCTCGGCGCAATCCTCTCCGTCCTGCGCGAGCGCGATCTGCTGCACGGCCCCTACGGGCAGCTCCTCATGGTCACGACGGCGGTAGCCGACTTCGGCACGACTCTGCTGCTCACCGTCTTCTTCTCGGTTGATGCCCGCTCGACCGGCGCGCGCCTCGCGCTCGTTGCCCTGCTCGTGCTCCTCGGCATCGCGCTCGTCGCGGGGTTGCGCCGGGTCGCGCGGGTGCGTTCGGTCGGCACGCTCGTCGAGCGGCTCGCCGGCGCCACCGCGCAGATCCGCATCCGCGGCGCGTTCGCGCTGCTGCTGGTGTTCGCCGCCCTCGCGGAGCGTCTCGGTCTCGAGGTGATCCTCGGCGCGTTCATTGCCGGGGCCATCATCTCGTCGCTCTCGGTGGCGCGCGAGCACCCGCTCTTCCAAGTGAAGATTGACGCCGTCGGGTACGGGTTCTTCGTGCCGGTCTTCTTCATCCTCACCGGCGCGCGGCTCGACGTGCCGGCGCTGCTCGCGAGCCCCGAGGCCCTCGTGCTCGTCCCGATCCTGCTGGTCGCGATCTTCATCGTGAAGGCGGTGCCGGCCTGGCTCTATCGCCGCCTCTACGGCCCGCGCGAATGCCTCGCCGCCGGTGCCCTGCTGTCGGCGCAGCTCACGCTGACGATCGCGGGCGTCGAGATCGGCCGTTTACTCGGCATGATCAACGCGGCGCTCGGCTCGGCGCTCGTCATCGTCGCGTTGCTCAGCGTGTTGATCGCCCCGGTCGCTTTCGCGCGCCTTTACCCACGCGCGCCGAGCGCGACGCCGCCGGCCTTGACCTGAGGAAATCGAAACTTCAACATTTTGTCCCGATTCAGGAGGAGCAAAGATATGAGTTCAAATTATGCGGGCATCGTCGGCGCGCCGGTGACGCCTTTCAAAGCTGACAACAGCGTCGATTACGACACGTTTGCGAAACAAGTCAATTTCCTGATCGAGAACGGGGTCCGCCTGATCGCGCATCCGATGCACATCGGCGAATCGGTGAATCTCACCGATGCAGAGCGCAAGGAGCTGGCGCGCGTGCTGGTGAGCGCGGCCGGGGGCCGGGTGCCAACGTTCGTGCACGTTTCGTCCGCGGGGACGGATCTTTCAATCGATCTGGCGAAACACAGCGTGAAGGCGGGTGCAACCGGTGTGGTGCTGCTTGCGCCTTACTATTGGCGGTCGGGGCCGCGCGCGATTGTGGAACACTTCACCTCCGTGAGCGATGCCTGCGGCGGAAAACTCATCGCTTACAACAATCCGAAAGCGACCAATGTGGAGCTGGGACCGGAGATCCTCGAGCAGCTTATGAGCAGGGTGTCTGGTTTCGTCGCCATCAAGGATGCGACGTTTCACATGGAGACGTTCACGGACATCTGTGCGCTGATTGCTGACAAATCGAAAGATATCGCGGTGTATACAGGAGTCGAGCACATGCTGACGTCAATACCGGTCGGGGGCAGTGGTTGTTTCTCTGCGTGCAGCGAGATCGCGCCGCGGATGGTGGGAGAACTTTTCGAGGCGTGCATGAAAGCCGACATTCCGAGGGCGCGCGAGCTGCAATACAAGGTCCGGCGCGTGCTCAGGGTCGCGCAGCGCAACTATCCGTCGACCATCAAGTACGTGATGGAGCTGATGGGACGTCCAGTAGGTTTGACACGCAAGCCGATTCAGCCGCCGACTGCCGAGGACAAGGCATGGGCGAAGGCGGAGCTCGACGCGCTGGGTGTATTTGAAAGCGAACCTCGCGGGTGGAGCGTGTCGGGAACGCAGAGCCGGGGATCGAAGCAGCGTTCTTCGGCAGTCTGAGCGAATGGTGGCAACCGAGGAGGAAGGTTTATGAGGAAGTTACTGTTGGTGCTCGCCGCATTGTCACTGGCGGTGGGAGGAGTTTTTCCGCAAGCGATCGCAGCGAAGACGATAAAAGACACCACGATCACGATCAGTCTGGGCTCCGAGCTCGAGACCATGGACCCGCATACGTCGAGTTCGGCGCTGGCGACCGCAATACATCGCTACGTGTTCGACACGCTCATGCATCGGCCGACCGGGGCCAACACGCTGGTGCCGTGGGCAGCCAAAGAGGTCATTCAGGTCGATCCGAAGACGCTCGAGTTTCGCATGCGTGAAGGCGTGAAGTTCACGAACGGCGAGGACGTCGATGCGCAGGCGGTACGGTTCAGTCTCATGCGGCCGCTGCAGCCGAACTTCAAGACAGTGCAGGGACCGCTTTTCCGGGTCATCGACCGCGTCGAAGTGGTGAGCAAATGGGTGGTGCGGGTTTACATGAAATCGCCGGATCCAGGGTTACTGCGACGGCTCGCCGACTGGGGCCAGTTAGTACCACCCAAGTATTACTCGGGGCTCACCCCGGAAGACGCCGCGATCAAACCCATCGGTAGCGGCCCATACCGGCTTGCGCGCTGGGAGAGCGGCGTCGAGATGGTGTTCGAAGCGAATCCGAATTATTGGAAACCGGACGCGCCAAAGGTCAAGACCGTGCGCGTGGTGCCGATCCGGGAAGATGGTACCAAAGTGGCGGCGCTGCTGAAGAAAGAAGTCGATCTGATTAATCAGGTGCCGGCACAATACATTCCGAAGATCGAATCGGCGCCCGGTACCAAGGTCGTGGCGGTGCGTGGGACGCGTGTGTTCCATCTGGGATTCACCCACAACATCGATTCACCGCTGAAGGACATCCGCGTGCGGCAGGCGATTGCGTATGCCATCGACCGCAACGTCATCGTCAAGAACGTGGTCGAGGGCCGTGGCATCGTTGCCAATCAACCGCTGCACGAATGGACTGAAGGCTACGACCCGAAGCGAACTTGGCCCTACGATTACAATCCCGAGAAGAGCAGGCAGTTGCTTGCCGCCGCGGGATATCCAAATGGGTTCGACATCGACTATCTGTCGACCGACGGGCGCTACACCAAGGACAAGGAGGTGGCGCAGGCGATTGCGGGGTTCCTGCAGACAGTGGGTATCCGGGTCAGGTTTCAAGCGGTGGCGTGGAAGCGGTACGTGGACATTTTCAGGGCGCGGAACAAGCCCGGCACGAAGCCGTTCATCTACTATATCGGTTACGGCAACGGTACGGGCGATTCCGATGCCGCGTTGAGCGCGATCGCTTCCTGCAAAGGCGCGTGGAGCGCCTACTGCAATCCGCAGATCGACAAGGCGCTGGATGAGGCCGCGTCGACCGTGGATATGAAGAAACGGGCCACGATATTCGAGGACATTACGCGACGGCTGGCGAACGACGTCGCGCAGGTCATGTTGTGGCAGGAAGATTCGGTGTACGGCATGCAAAAGGACATCATCTGGAACGTTCGCAACGACGACCGCGTTTATGCTTGGGAACTCGATCGTCGCTGAGCAAAGTCCGCCGACTATGGCATTCCCGGCCTGAATGCGCGGCTCGATCTAAGGGAACGGCGCGCCAAAACCCATCCGCGAGAACCAACGATGTTTCGCTACATCGCCGGGCGCTGCCTGCAGGCAGTCGTCGTTCTGGTCGGGATCATCGCGATCTCCTTTGCGATCCTGCATTTGACCGGCGATCCTGCGGCACTGCTGCTGCCGGAAAGCGCTACCGAGCAGGACTACCAGGAAATCAAATCCCGGATGGGGTTTGACCGGCCGCTGGCCGAGCAATTCGTGCAATACATGGCGCGTGCGGCGCGCCTGGATTTCGGTGTCTCGTACCAGCAGTATCGCCCCGCCATGACGATCGTGCTCGAGCGCTTGCCCGCGACGTTCGAGCTCGCGATGGTTGCCTTCATGATTGCCCTCCTTATTGCGTTGCCGGTCGGAATTCTGTCGGCGACGCATCGCAATACCGCGGTCGATTACGCCGCGATGTCGACGGCCCTGTTGGGACAATCCATGCCGAATTTCTGGCTAGGGCTCATCTTGATCCTTGTCTTCTCGCTCGGGCTCGATTTACTGCCGACTTCGGGTCGCGTGAGCTACGGGATCGAACAGCGCGCCGTCACGGGCTTCTATCTGTTCGAGGGCCTGTTTCGGCTTGACTGGGTGCTGTTCGCCGATGCCTTGAAGCGCGTCATTCTTCCCGCTGTTACTGCGGGATTGTATTCTTCGGCGCGCCTCACAAGGCTGGTGCGCTCGAGCATGCTGGACGTGCTGTCGGAGGACTATGTACGCACCGCGCGCGCCAAGGGTCTTTCGGAAGGGGTAGTCGTCAACGTTCACGCGCTCAAGAATGCGGGCATTCCTCTGGTCACCATGGCCGGGATCGAACTTGGTTTGCTGCTCGGCGGGACCGTCGTCACGGAAACGGTGTTCGCCTGGCCGGGAATCGGCTTGCTCACGATCCAAGCGTTGCAGAACGACGATTTTCCTGTAATTCAAGCGGCGGTGTTCCTGCTCGCCCTCATTTTCGTTGTGGTGAACCTTGTCGTGGACCTGTTGTACGCCGCGCTCGATCCAAGGATACGCTATGCATGAACCGGGCGATGCCAGTGTAATTGCGCCTGATTTGATGCGTGACGAGCGCACCTCGGCGCTCGCTGACGCGTGGAGAAGCCTGCTGCGCAACAAGCTGGCACTATTCGGAGCAGTGATTCTCGCCGCCGTCGTTGCCATGGCCGTCTTCTCGCCGTGGATCGCGCCGTACGATCCTTCGCTGCAGATTCCGTGGGAGGGGCGGCGGCAGCCGCTGACGCTGTTCGACAGCGGCCGGTTCGTGCTTCTAGGCACCGACCAGCTCGGCCGCGATCTGCTCTCGCGCATTGTATATGCCTCGCGCGTCACGCTCGTCGTTTCGTTTACCGCCGTGGCGGTCTCCGGATTGATCGGGCTCATCATCGGTGTCATCGCCGGCTACCTCGGCAGCTGGGTCGATGCCGTGTGTATGCGGCTCGTGGATATCTTCCTCGCCTTCCCGTTCGAATTGCTTGCGCTTTCAATTGTTGCGGTGACCGGTCCCAGCCTGTCAGTGGTGGTAGTGGTGATCGCACTGCGGGTTTGGGTTGTCTACGCTCGGGTCGTTCGCGGTGCGACATTGGCGGCAAAGGAAAAGGATTTCGTTCAGGCGGCGGTGGCCCTCGGTGCCAGCGAGCTGCGGGTTGTGCTGGTCCACGTGCTCCCGAACGTCGTGACTCCAGCGATTGTCATTGCGACGCTTTACGTCGGCCGGGTGATTCTGATCGAATCGGCGCTGAGCTTTCTCGGAGTCGGCGTTCCGGGATCGACGCCGACGTGGGGCGGCATACTTGGCGACGGCCGGGCTTATATCGATACCGCGTGGTGGATTGCGTTCTTTCCCGGGCTGGCGATCATGATCACGGTGCTGGGCGTGAATCTGGTCGGCGACTGGGTGCGCGATTATCTCGATCCGCGCATCCAAGCATGAATGCCGCCGCAGATGGACACCGGAATCGTTGAATAGGTTTCGAGCGTGAACGACATCCTGCTCAGGGCCGACAACCTGACGAAGTACTTTGCAGTGCGCCGCGGTTTTCCGGCCCGGCGGCTGCGGCAAGTGCATGCGGTCGATGGCGTGAGCTTCGGATTGCGCCGGCAGGAAGTCCTGGGCGTGGTCGGCGAAAGCGGCTGCGGCAAGTCGACGATCGGCAGAATGGTCGTGCGTCTGATCGAGCCGACTTCAGGCAAGGTGGTTTTCGATGGCGTGGACATTACTGCGCTCGCGAAGCGTGATCTGCGTAATTGGCGGCGCAGGCTGCAGATCATATTCCAGGACCCTTATTCTTCGCTCAACCCGCGCCTGACTATCGGCAGCATCGTCGCAGAACCATTGGTCATCCACAAGCTTTGCACGAAAACTGAGATCCGGAACCGCGTCGCGGACCTGCTGAAGAAAGTCGGGATGTCTCCTGACCACATGCGCAGGTACCCGCACGAGCTCTCGGGCGGCCAGCGTCAGCGCATAGGCATCGCCAGGGCACTGATCGTGAATCCGGAGCTGATCGTCGCCGATGAGCCGGTGAGTGCGCTCGACGTGTCGGTCCAGGCGCAAGTGCTGAACCTGCTCGGTGACCTCAAGGAAGAATTCCGCTTATCGCTCATCATGATTTCGCACAACATGTCGGTGATCCAGCACGCCAGCGACCGTGTGGCCGTCATGTACCTCGGGCAGATCGTGGAACTCGCAGCCGCGGATGAGGTGGTCATGGCGCCATGCCATCCTTACACGGTGGCGCTGGTGTCAGCGGTTCCGGTTCCTGATCCCCGCGCGAAGAAAGAGCGGATACTACTCAAGGGCGACGTTCCAAGCCCGATCGATCCGCCCGCGGGCTGCCGTTTTCATACGCGCTGTCCGCATGCGAAACCGCGATGTGCAACCGAGCAGCCGGAATTAAGAGAGGTACGCTCGGCGCATTTTGCTGCCTGCCATTTCAGCGAGGAGCTATACGCGTAGGATTTTGCCGGACTTGGTCCGGCAAAATCCTTATAGCACGTAACAAAATGAGTTTCCCCGCTCCCCTGCTCACGGAGGGCAGGGGAAGGGGCACAGAAACGTTACGGGCGCGCTTAAGAGCCGGTGTGAGGGCTCAAGTTCGACGGGCTGGACAGGCTGCTCGGCGGCGAGCCGTAAAGCCAGCATCGCACGCAATGGCCGGATGTGGTTTGCAGTAACGCCGGCTCTTCGCTGGAACAGACAGGAAGCGCCTTCGGACAGCGCGGTTGAAACGCGCAACCCCGCGGCAGATTGGCGGGACTGGGCACGACGCCGGGAATTGCGTGGAGTTTTCTTTCTTTCGGTTCGGAACGCTTCATTCTGAGTCGCGGAATGGAGTCAAGCAGCCCTGACGTATATGGGTGCAGCGGCTGCTCGAAGATTCGCTCGACGCTCGATTCTTCGACGATCCTGCCCGCGTACATGACGGCGACGCGGTCGCAGGTTTCGGCGACGAGTCCCATGTCATGGGAAATGAATGCGATAGCGGTCGAGTATTCCTTTTGCAGCGCGGCCATGAGATCGATGATCTGCGCCTGGATGGTGACATCGAGCGCGGTGGTTGGCTCGTCCGCGAGCAGAACTTCCGGATTGCAGGCGAGCGCCATCGCGATCATCACACGCTGTCGCATTCCGCCAGATAACTGGTGCGGATATTCCTTGATGCGCTGGGCAGGCAGAGAAATGCCAACCTTGTCGAGCATGTTAGTTGCGTAGTCGAGCGCTTCATGCTTTCCCATTTTGAGGTGCAGCTCGACTGTCTCGGCGATTTGCCGGCCGATCGTGAACACCGGGTTCAAGCTCGTCATCGGCTCCTGAAAAATCATGGCGATTTTGTTGCCGCGGATTTTGCGCAGCTCGCCGGCAGGCAGCGCGATCAGGTTTTCGCCGTGAAATAAAATTCCCGCGCCCGACACGCTGCCGGGCGGACGCGGAATCAGGCCGAGTATGGCGAGAGCGGTCACCGATTTGCCTGAACCGGATTCGCCGACGATGCCCAGCGTTTCGCCGCGCTTAAGCTCGAAGCTCACACCGTTGACGGCGCGGACCGTTCCTCCTGAGGGCGTATCGAATCGTACGTCGAGCTCCCGGACGGCGAGCACACTCGATTCGGCCGGCTGCCGATCCATTTGTCAGTCAGCTCCGGCCAACTCGTAATCTTTTCTTGTAAGGCGTAGCCTTCACCCCTCTGCCCTCACCGCTCCCTGAACCGGAACGGTCCGCCGTACTTCTCGAGAATGCGTGTGTAATCGCCCTCGTAGATGCGATCGTATTCCTCGAGCCAGCCGTCGAGGTTGCCGTTACGCCAGTATTCGTAGTCCATCGAATAGGGGCTCGGTTCGCACAGTTCCTGATAGAGCGAAGGATCCCGTTCGTAGATCTGGCCGGGGCGGCAGCCGATGGGACGGAAGCCGGGCTCGGGAACCGACATGTTCTCCTCGTCGAAATTCCGGGTGCGCAGATAGCGCAGCCGTTCCATGTCGAGATCCGTTATGAGCACGCCCGGCTCGGTGAGCTTGCCTTCCATGCGCTCCGGACCCGCCGCAATGGCGCCCGCGGACATCTGCGTCCGATAATCGAAATGCTCGGCAACATAGAGATTCTGCGTTGACAGCACGTAGCACAGATTCTCCGCCGCTCGCGCGCGGGCGAGGCAGTACCATGTGTCCTGTATTGCGAGCCCGGTCTGGCTATGCCTGCCGTGCACCGGGGAAACGATGATCTCCGCGCCGCGCAGCATGAGCATGCGCGGCAGCTCGGGGCACCACAGCTCGCTGCAGATGAGCAACCCGACCTTTCCGAGCTCGGTGTCCACGACGATCCGCTTCTTGCCCGGCAACAAATGCGCTTTCCCGCCGTAGAGATAGGCGTTGAGCGGCGGCGTATCGGGCTGCTGACGCAGATAGCATGCGAGCTCGCGGCCGTCCGGGCCGAACATTCTCAGCGTGAGCAGATGCGCACCCGGCACATCGCTTGTCACCACGTTGCCCGCGATGATGTACAGCGCGTGCTGTTTCGCCTTTTTCTTCAATTCCTCGACGGGATCGAACGGAAACTTCGGATTGTCGAGCGGACCCGTCATCGGTCCCGGATAGCCTTCGGGATAGAGCACGAGCTGAGCGCCTTTGCGTGCGGCCTCATCCGCGTACTCGATGGCGCGCTCGGCGTTCTGCCACTCGGCTTCGCCATAATAGGAATGCGGCAGAACGATGCCGACCCGGACGCTCGCTGGCTGTACCATGAAATACGCCTCCTCGACAAGTCTGAACCGCTGCGCGGGCGCGGCGATCGCTCTACCGAAGATCGCACGCAGCCTGCCACGCCCATGTTACCGGTGTGGCGGGCGCAGCGGCAAATGAATTTTCCTTTTTCACCAGCGCGGCGATGCACTCCCCGTTGATGCAGTTCTGCAGCGACACTACGAAGCCGTCAGGAGCGAGATCGTGTGGCGTTTGGACCCGGTCACGCCCGAGAGCTCGATGCCGCTCGCGCGCATGTACTCGACGTGCTCCGGCCACGGATCAATCAACGAGAAACGAATCACCCCTTCAGCTTCTCGATGATGGCGTCAGTCATCGCGCGCGTGCCGGCGGTCCCTCCGAGGTCGCGCGTGACATGGCGCTTTTCCGCAAGCACCTTTTCCAGCGCCGATTCGATGCGGTCCGCGCCGCCGCCCTCCCCGATGTAGCGCAGCATCATCACGGCGGAAAGGATGCATGCCGCCGGGTTGGCGATGTCCCGGCCGGCGATGTCGGGCGCGCTGCCGTGCACCGCCTCGAACATCGCGTAGTCGGTGCCGATGTTCGCGCCCGGCGCAAGCCCCAGCCCGCCGACCAGCCCCGCCGCGAGGTCGGACACGATATCGCCGTAGAGGTTGGGCAGCAGCAGGCAGTCGAAGGCCTCCGGCTTCATGACAAATTACATGCACAGCGCGTCCACCACGCGCTGGTCCACCGTGAACTCCGGGTGCCGCTTCGCGACCTCCTGCGCGGTCCTGAGGAACAGGCCGTCGGTCATCTTGAGCACGTTCGCCTTGTGCCCGATGGTGAGCCTGCGCCGGCGCGTCCCCATGTAATCGAAGGCGAAGCGCGCCACGCGCTCGCTCGCGCGAACCGAGATGATCTTGATCGCTTCCGCCGTGCTCTCATCCACCATGCGCTCGATCCCGGTATAGAGATCCTCGCTGTTCTCGCGGAAGATCACGAGATCCACTCCCTCGTAGCGGGAGGCGACGCCGGGATAGTTCCGCACCGGACGCACGTTGACGAAGAGCCCCAGTTCCTTGCGCAACGCGATCGCCACGCTGGGATAGACGCGGCGAATCGTTCGCCCGCCGGAGCCGGCGCGCTCGATCGGAACGCGGTAATCGCCGCCGAACGGCGTCTGCGTCGGCCCCTTGAGGGCGATCCGGTTGCGGTCTATCGAATCGAACACCGCGCGCGGCAGCGGCGAGCCGTGTTCCTCCCCCGCGCGCATGCCCGCGGCGACCTCCTCGAATTCCACGGCCGCATCGGAGGCGCGCACCACTTCGCGCGCGGCGCGGGTCACTTCCGGGCCGATGCCGTCGCCGGGTATCAGCGTGATCGTGTGCATGTCAGGCCGTGTCGCGCGAGCCGTCCCGCCACGCCTTGAGCCGCGGCAGAATAAACGGCAGGACGACGGACAGCGCCGAGAGCGCGACCAGGGTCACGGAGATCGCGCTGCCCACGAAGATCCCGGGATTGCCGCCCGAGATCGTCATCGCCTGGCGGAACGACTGCTCCATCGTGCCGCCCAGCACGAGGGACAGCACCATGGGCGCGACCGGGATGTCCGCCTTGCGGAAGAGGTAGCCGGCGATCCCGAACAGCAGGCCGATGTAGAGCTCGACCGGGTTGCCGTTGAGAGCGTACACGCCGATGGCCGAGATCGCCATGATCAGCGGCATCAGGATGCCGCGGGGAATGTAGAGCAGGCGCACGAACAGCCCGATCAGCGGCAGGTTAAGGATCAGCAGCATGATGTTCCCGATGTACATGCTGTCCACCAGCCCCCATACCAGGTCGGGACGGTTCTGGAACAGCAGCGGTCCCGGCTGTATGCCGTACATGATGAAGGCGCCAAGCAGCACCGCCGTCGCGCCCCCGCCCGGGATGCCGAGCGTCAGCAGCGGCACCATGGCGCCGGCGGTGTCGGAGTTGTTCGCCGCCTCGGGCCCGGCCACGCCCTCGATCGCGCCCTTGCCAAACTCCTCGGGATGTCTGGACAGGCGCTTCTCCCAGACGTACGACAGGATCGCGGCGATGGTGCCGCCGGCCCCGGGCAGCACGCCGATGACGAAGCCGATGACACCGCCGCGCAGGATCGGCGCGACCGAGCGCTCCCATTCGTCGCGCGTGAACCACAGCCTGCCCTTCAGGCGGATGATCTCGGAGCGCACGCCCTTCGTGATGTCCTCCATCGTGGAGAACACTTCCGCGATGGCGAACAGCCCCACCACGGCGATCACGAAGCCGACGCCGTCCTGCAGCTCCGGAATGCCCATGGTGTAGCGCGGCTGCCCGCTCTGCAGATCTATACCGATGGTCGCGATCATGAGCCCCAGGATGGTCGAGATCATCGCCTTCGCGGGCGACTTGCCCCCGAGCGAGGACACCGCGGTCAGTGCGAAGAACATGAGCGCGAAGTACTCCGCCGGCCCGAACTTCAGCGCCATGCTCGCGAGCGGCACCGCGAATACCGTCAACCCGACCACGCCGAGCGTGCCGGCGATGAACGAGCCCACCGCCGAGATGGCGAGCGCGGCGCCGGCCCTGCCCTTCTTCGCCATCTGATAGCCGTCAATGGCAGTCATCACCGACGCGGCTTCGCCCGGGGTGTTGATCAGGATCGCCGTGGTCGAGCCGCCGTACTTGGTGCCGTAGTAAATGCCCGCCATCATGATCAAGGCGGACGTTGGGTTCATGCCGTAGGTCACCGGGATGAGCAGCGCGATGCCCGCCGAGGGGCCGATTCCCGGCAGCACGCCGATGATGGTGCCGAGAAACACGCCGATGAACGTGTACCAGAGGTTGATCGGCTGCAGGGAAACCGCGAAGCCGTTGAGGATGTGCGTCAGCGTCTCCATCAGAACGGCAGGATGCCTTTCGGCAGGTTGACGTCGAGCTTGACGAACATCGCGTAGCTCAACAGGCAGAACAGCACCGAGGCGAGTGCGTTTGTCACCCACCGGCCGCGATTGAACCACGCCATCAGCGCGAACAGGTAGATCGCGGTGGCGACGACGTAGCCGAGCCTCTCGAACGCCGCGTAGTACGCGCCGGTCCAGACGATCACGCCCGCAATGACCCAGAGGTGCCGCCAATCGTGCGATCCGACACGAGCGGCCCCCGGGACCGGCGCTCTACGATCCTTCCGCATCTCGGCGAACAGCAATCCCGCGGCGATCAGCAGCCCGAGGCCGAGCAGCCGCGGGAACGCCTTCGGCCCGAGGGGGTCGCCGATCTCGAGGACGGGGATTTGCGCGGTGGCGAAGAGATAGACCCCCGCCACGACGATGGTGCCGACGAGGATGACCCGATCGGTCATCATGGGTAAGCTCTTGTTCTCCTCAACGGGCGCACGATTTTTTTCCGCCGCGGGTCCGCAGGACCGCACCGCCGCGGGCGGCCGGCCTCCATCTTACCCAAGAACGGGCCTCCCTACATTTGCCTGCGGTACTCTGCGGGATCAATCCGCGCTTCGATCAGCGTGAAGCGGGAGGACCGGAGAGCCGACCGCGCGGCTTTCCTGAGATCCGCGATGCTCCCCGCCACGACGCCGTTGCCGCCGTACGCCCTGGCCAGCGCCGCGTAATCCGGGCTGCCGGTGACGACGCCGGTTTCGGGCAACCGCATGCGCTCCTGCTTGAGCCTGATCAGCGACAGCGTGTCGTCGCGGAACACGACGATCGTGATCGCGAGCCGGTGATGCGCGAGCAGCGCCATTTCGCCGATCACCATGTCGAGCCCCGCTTCCCCCATCATCGCCAGCACCGGCCGCCTCGGGAACAGCAGCTTGGCGGCGATCGCGGCCGGCAGCGCGTATCCCATCGAGCCGAGCCCGTTCGACTGGAGCAGCCGCCGCGGCTCGTACGATTGCCAGACGTGATTGATCAGGATGCGGTGCGAGCCGGTATCCAGGGTGGCGATGGTGTTGCGCGGGAACACCTTGCGCAGTGCCGATGCAACCTGATAGGGGCCGATGCCGCGCTTCGGCGCGTGCGCGATGGCTTTCTGTATCGAGGCGCGATAGCGGTCGAGTTTGGCGTCCGGCCAGCGCCGCGGAGGCGCGGCCGGAGCGGCGGCGACCAGCAGCCGGAGCGCGCCCGCGATGCCGCCCGCGTACTCGATGGCGCAGCGGTAAACGTGGTGCGTATTGGGAACGAGGTCCAGTGAAACGGTACGCTTGCCTTCGTCCCACGGCGCGATCCAGTCGCTGCGCAACTCCACGGGGTCGAAACCGATGGCGAGGACGAGGTCGGCGTCGCGCACGCGCGCCATGTGGATGCCGTCCACCACCGGCGAGAGCCCGGCGCCGCCGATGCACAAGGGATGGTCTTCGGGAACGATC
>DAIDBG010000084.1 GCA_027310225.1 bacterium
CCGGCCAGTTCAATTTCTCCTCCGCCGGGGTCGGCAGCGGCACGCATTTTGCCGGGGAGCTGTTCAAGAGCATGGCCGGGATTGACGTCGTGCACGTTCCCTTCAAGGGCATCCCGGAGGCGATCACCGAAACCATGACCGGGCGCGTGCAGTTCTTCCTGTCGCCGCTCGCGAGCGTGATCGGGCTGGTAAGGGAAGGCAAGGCGCGCGCGATCGGCGTGACGGGCAAGCAGCGCGCCCCGCAGCTTCCCGACGTCCCCACCGTCGCCGAGTCGGGATTGCCCGGCTACACCTTCGAGTTCTGGTACGGCTTGCTCGCCCCGGCGAAGACGCCGCGTCCCGTCATCGCCAGGCTCAACCGGGAAATCACGCGCATCCTCAACGAGCCCGACGTGCGCAACCGCCTGTCCTCGATGGGAGCGGAACCGGCACCCACCACGCCCGAGCAGTTCGACCGGTTTATCGCCCAGGACATTGCGACCCTCATCAAGCTCGCCCGCGCGGCCAATATCAGAGCCGACTAGCAGCTTGTCGGGCTTTCGCCGTTCCGACAAGCTGCTAAATGGAAACGCGGGCTGGAAGTAGTTGCTGTCATCCTGAATCGAGGCGGCCGTGGCGCAGCACTACGAGCGGGCGCGAGCGCACTTTGAGGCCAGGCAGGCCGAGCGCGAGCAGCGCCAGAACGCGGGGCGCCGCCGCGTGCCGGCGTGCCGCCACAGCCGTGGCAGCGCGCTCATCGGCCGTGAACTTGATGCAAGTCAAGATTCCGGCGGATCGCCGTTCCTATAATTGCTTTTCGGTAACCGGAACAGGGTGGGCGGCCGGCGCCTCGCCGATCAGTCTGATGTTTGCTTCGGATCTTCCGTGCTGGACCCTCAGGGGCCGCAGCGTGCTCCCCATCGTGCAGGGCGGCATGGGCATCGGCGTCTCGGCGCATCGTCTCGCCGGCGCCGTGGCGCGCCTCGGCGCGGTCGGGACCATCTCCAGCGTCGAGCTGCGACACCACCATCCCGATCTCCTCGAGCAGGCCGCGGGCACGACCGACAAGGAGACGCTCGACCGGCTGAACCTGACGGCGCTCGACCGCGAGATCCGGCAGGCGCTCGAGATCGCGCAAGGCGAGGGTGCCGTCGCCGTCAACGTGATGAAGGCGGTGTCGCTGCACGCCGCGTACGTGCGCCAGAGCTGCGAGAGCGGCGCACACGCGATCGTGATGGGGGCCGGCCTGCCGCTCGACCTGCCGGACATGACCCGGGATTTCTCCGGCGTCGCGCTGATCCCCATCCTGTCCGACGCGCGCGGCACCGGCATCGTCATCCGGAAATGGATGCGCAGGAACCGGCTGCCCGACGCCATCGTGATCGAGCACCCGCGCTACGCCGGCGGCCACCTCGGCGCGACGCGGTCCGAGGAGATCCGCGACCCGCGCTTCGACTTCGAGCGCGTCGTGGAAGGGATCCACGCCGTGCTGCGCGAGCTCGGCATCGAGCGCGCCCGCATCCCGCTCATCCTCGCCGGCGGCATCAACACGCACGAAACGGTGCGGTCCCTGCTCGCGCTCGGCGCGGCCGCCGTGCAGATCGGCACGCCGTTCGCCGTGACCATCGAGGGCGACGCGCACTCGGCGTTCAAGAAAGTGCTGGCCGAAGCGCGACCCGAGGACATCGTGGAATTCATGAGTGTCGCGGGATTGCCGGCGCGCGCGGTGCTCACGCCGTGGCTGCGGCATTACCTGCAGCGCGAGAAGGCGCTGCAGTCGCACGCCAGGGCCGACCCGCGCCGCTGCGTGCCGGGGACCAATTGTCTGACGGTGTGCGGCCTGCGTGACGGCATTGCAGCCATCGGCCAGTTCTGCATTGACACCCGCCTCGCCTACGCGCTCAAGGGCGACGTCAAGAAGGGGCTTTTCTTCCGCGGCTCGGAGGGGCTGCCCTTCGGCAGCGCGATCCGCCCGGTGGCGGAACTGATAGACTACCTCCTCACCGGCCGCATGCCGCAGCCGGCCTGATCATCCGGTGCCCTGCGCGCGGACCTGCTCCACCATCCGGTCCAACTCGCTCTCGACCGACTGCTTGATCTCGGGATCGTCCGGGTAGCACAGCAGCCAGAAATCGGGAAACTCCCCCGCAACGCGGTGCCGGCGGCCGAGCACGAGCCTGCGGCGTGCGTCCTCCAGCTCGCGCTTGAGCATGAACTCCTGCCCGCGCTCCCAGTAAACGGACAGCGTGTCCACCTTGAGGCCCGAGCGCAGCAGGCGCACCACGAATTCGAAGCGGATCGCGTGCATGCCCGCCGAGCGCAGCTGGATGACGCGGTGCTCCGGCAGGACCCCGCCGGACTTCAGCGCCTGGATTTCCTCCTGCCGGGACGCCATGTTCTCCGATCGGGACGCGCACGCAACGGGAACCGTCACTGCGGCTCGACCCGGCCCGGCAGGATGTTGCGCTGCCCCTCCCAGCGCAGCCACATGCGCAGGCGCCGGAAATCCCGGGCTTCCAGGTTGTCCGGCATCAGGATCACGTGCCGCGCGCGCCGCCGGTTCCGCGGGCGGAGGCTGACGATCGTGAGATGACGCGAGACGAAGCTCGAGCCGAGCAGATCGCACTCGAGCCATTCGCCCTTGCGCGTACGCAACGAGATCGCGCCCCGATCCCTGATCTCCAGGGCCACGATCGCGTCGGCGGCGTGCAGCGCCGCATGGCGCGCGAGGGAGAAGATCAGGCTCACGGTGATCGCGATGATGAGGGCCGCCTTCACCATGACCGGGACCGGCACCGCCCACACCGCGCCCGCCGCCGCGACGTGCGCGGCGCACAGCAACACCGCAAGCCTGACCGAAGGAGTGACTGGAATTTGCTGCGCGGACGTCACTGGACGGCTCCTCCCATTCCCCGCTTTTCCGGATTGTTATTGGCCGTCATTTAACCTTATTTTGCTCAGAACGTCCGCATGCCTCCCATCATCGTTCCGGAGGTCCCGAATCCCATGATGCTGGCGTTGATCATCCCGATCACGACTCCGACGACGACCGCGGCCACCACCACGAGGACGGTGTAGCCCACGGCCTTCTCCTCGGGCACCTTCATCAGCACGGGCACGCCCAGGAAGAAGAGGTAGAGCGAATACAGGCTGCCGAGCAGCGAAAGAAGCCAGCCGAGGAACGGCACGATCACGAAGACGCCGGCAACCCAGGCGGCGGTCATCGCATAGGCGGTGAGCTTGAGGGCCTGGCTCAGGTCCTTTCTTCCGCCGAAGCCGGAGACGAGCGCATCCGCGATGAAGGCGACCACGAACACCATTACCAGGCTCAGCACGTATTGCGTGACGGCGGCCGCCAGGACGATGCCCAGCCCGATGGGCATGAACAGCGCCAGGCTGACAAGGCTCGCCGCGGCGGGAATGAGCGCCAGGATGGCGACATAGGTGGTGTAGAGGGTCTTGGGATCGGTCTGCTCCCGCTCGATCGCCGCCCATTCGTTCTTCGGCTCCAGCAGGATGTTCTTCACGCGCTCGACTAGATTCATGTTCGCCTCCCTGGTTTGATAAGGATATCCCCTAGCACAGCGTCATGGCGGGCACACCGTGCTTTCCGGGTCGGTTCGCCGGCGATTACTTTACACCCTCCGGCGGCGGTCCGGACTGGCGGTGCGCCGGTTCCGCCGCAATCGCAGCATGACGGGGCGGGCGGAATCCGGTTTATAATCCGACCGCTCATCCACAGGACACGGAGGGGGCATTTCCATGACGACGCGTCGCAGATTCATGCAGATTTCAGGTGCCACGCTGGCAGCGTCCGCCCTGCCGCGGATTGCGCCAGCGCAACAAAAGTGGCCGGTGAAGGCGATCCGGGCAATGGTGCCGTTCGGCCCCGGCTCGACCATTGATATTATCGGGCGGATCGTGCTTGAGCCGCTCTCGGCCGCGCTCGGCCAGCCGATCGTGGTTGAGAATCGCGGCGGCGCCGGCGGCTCCATCGGGACTGCCCTGGTCGCGAAGGCGGAGCCCGACGGCTATACGC
>DAIDBG010000092.1 GCA_027310225.1 bacterium
GCGTATAGATGCCCAGGCAGTTGGGGCCGATCAGCCGCATCCCGCCCGCGCGCGCGGCCGCGGCCAGCCGGTCCTGCAGCTCCCGGCCCTCGTCCACTTCGCCGAAGCCGCTCGAGATCACCTGCGCGAAACGCACGCGCCCCCGCGCCTCGGCGAGCAGCGGCGGCACCTGCGCGGCGGCGATCGCGATATAGGCGTAGTCCACCGGCCGCGGCGTCACGGCCAGGCTGCGGTAGGCCTTCAAGCCATCTATGCTCTCCGCCGTCGGATGGATCGGATAGATCTCGCCGGCGTAGCCGAACTCGCGGATGCGGCGGATGAACACGTTGGGCAGCGCCGCGCCTTTGGTGGACGCGCCGACTACCGCGACCGTCTTCGGCTCGAACAGCGGGGTGAACCGCTCGATGACGCTATCGCTCATTTCAAGTTCCAGAACCTCTCACCGCGGAGGACGCCATCCCCTCATCCCTTCCCCTTCTCCCGCTTGGAGAAGGGGAATCTCGAGCCTCCCCTCTCCACTGGTGGAGAGGGGAGGAGGTGAGGATGGACGCAGAGGAAAAATGATCGACTCATAACTCACGAATCACGATTCACGCTTTTGTAAGCACAAAGCGCGCGTCCACGGCGACCGCGCCGTGCTCGGAGGCGACCAGGGGATTGATGTCCGCCTCCGCGATGTCGTGCGCGTGCGCCATCAGCAGCCCGCCCTCGCCGCCCACCTTGAGCAGCGCATCCACGATCGCCGCGCGCAAAGCGGGCTTCCTGCCGCGCGCGCCGGCGAGCAGCGGCGCGCCTTTCAACTCGTCGAGCATCTCCCCGGCATCGAGGCGCGTGATCGGGCAGATGCGGAAGGCGACGTCGGCGAGCACCTCGACGAAGATGCCGCCCAGCCCCACCATCACCAGGGGCCCGAACTGCGGATCGCGCACGCCGCCAATCACGACTTCCTGCCCCGCCGGCGCCATTTCCTCCAGAAGGAAGCCCTCGATTCGTGCGTCCTTCTTGTAAGCGCGCGCACCCGCAAGAATCTCATCGCACGCCGCCGCCACCTCCTCGCGCGACGCCAGGTTGAGCCGCACCGCGCGCGCTTCACTCTTGTGCAGGATGTCCGGCGACATCACCTTGAGCGCCCACGGCGCCGTGAGCGAACCGCATGCCCGCGCCGCCTCCGCCGCGTCCCGCGCCACGATAGACCTGGGCACGGCGACGCCGAACGCCGCCAGCAATTCCTTGCCCGCGCGCTCATCCAGCGCCGCGCGGCCCGCCGCGCGCGCCTCTGCGATCAAACGGTTTGCAGTCATCTATAAACCAAATCAGCCACAGAGATTGTTGTCTTTCTCTGTGTCCTTGTGGCTAGGCTTTTCTGCCGAGCACCTCGGGAATGAGGCCGGTATGCACCCGCCCCGCCCGAAACGGCTCCGAGCGCAGCACCTCCAGCACCGCGGGAATATTGCTCTTCGGCCCCCGGATCTCGAAAGCCCCCAGCGCCTCGATCAGCCGCGCAATCGCGTGCTCGCGCGTGTCCGCGTGCACGATCACCTTCGCGAGCATGGGATCGTAATGCGGCGTTACGTCGCGCCCCTCGGCATAACCGGTCTCGACCCGCACGCCGGGGTCCCGGGGCGGGCGGAACACGCTCAACTTGCCGGGCGAGGGAAAGAAATTGCGCGGATCCTCGGCATAGACGCGCGCCTGGATCGCGTGGCCGGTCAGCTCGAGCCGGTCCGGCAGGATGTCCGCGAGCCGCTCGCCCGCCGCGGAGCGTATCTGCGCCTTGACGAGGTCCACGCCGGTAATCTCCTCGGTGACGCCGTGCTCGACTTGAAGCCGCGTATTCATCTCGAGAAAGCCGAACGAGCCGTCCAGACCCATCAGCATTTCTACCGTGCCGATGTTGTCGTAGCCGAGCGCGCGCACCACCCCGGTCACCTGCTCGGCGACTTCGCCCACGCGGCCGCGCGCGATGCCCGGTGCAGGCGCTTCCTCGATCACCTTCTGATTGCGCCGCTGCGTCGAGCAATCGCGCTCGAACAGGTGCGCCGCATCGCCGTGAGCGTCGCCCAGCACCTGGAATTCCACGTGGCGCGGGCGCTCGATCAGCCGTTCGAGATAGACCTCGGCATTGCCGAACCCGCGCTCCGCCATCGAGCGCGAGCGTTCGATCGCGGCCAGGAGCCCGGCCTCGTCCTTCGCCGGCAGCATTCCGATGCCGCCGCCGCCGCCCGCGGGCTTCACCAGCACCGGGAAACCGATCGCGCGCGCCGCGGCGAGCGCCGCACCGCTGTCCGCGGGCAGCACGCCGGATCCCTGCGACATCGGCATGCCATGGCTCGCCGCCAGCTCGCGCGCCCGGGTCTTGTGCCCCATGAGCTCGATCCAGCGCGGCGACGGGCCGATGAAGCGCGCGCCGGTCTCAATCACCCGGCGCGCGAAGGCCGGGTTCTCGGACAGGAACCCGTAGCCGGGATGCAGCGCGTCGGCGTGCGAGTCGCGCAGCACCCCGATCAGCGTGTCCTGGTTGAGATAGCTCTCGCGCGCCGGCGCCAGCCCGATCGCGCGGGTCTCGCTCGCCATCTCCAGGTACGGCGCGCCGGCGTCGGCCTCCGAGTACACCGCGACCGAGCGGATGCCCATTTCGTTCAGCGCCCGCAGCACGCGCGCCGCCACCGCACCACGATTGGCCACCAGGACTTTATTGAACATGGAGCCGCTGATGCCCGACCAAGGATGACGGATGAGGGATGAAGGATGACCCCACG
>DAIDBG010000116.1 GCA_027310225.1 bacterium
GCGATGAGACCCAGCGCGCAAGCGCGCGCGTCGGGCCGGGATCGGCGGTTCGATCGGAGTTCATCATATGGGCTCCTCCGGTGGCGCGTGATGCGGCAGTGCGCGTATTCTACCCGCACCCTTTCCCGAAAACACAGAGGAGCCCATGGATTACGACGTGATCGTGGTCGGCGGTGGCAACGCGGCCTTTGCCGCCGCCGTTTCCGCCAGGGAGAACGGCGCAAAGCGCGTGCTGGTGCTCGAGAAGGCGCCGCAGGAAAAGCGCGGCGGTAACACGCATTTCAGCGGCGCGGTATTCCGCTTCACCTACAACCATGTCTCCGAGCTCGACCGCTTCGTACCGAACGCGGAGCACGATTACCCGGGCTTTCACAAGGGCGTGCAGCCCTATCCGAAGGAGGCGTTCCGCGAGGACCTGATGCGCGTCACGCAGGGCCGCAGCGACGCCGGGCTCGCGACGATCCTCATCGAGAACTCCTACGACACGATGTGCTGGCTGCAAGAGGCGGGTGGGATGGAGTTCGAGCTTGCGGCGTCGGTGATGGGCGTGCGGGTGGGAGGCGAATTCAAGTGGCCGCGGGGCGCGATGATCCGCACCGTCCACGAGGGCGTGGGGCTGTCGAAAACCTGGTTCGAGACCGCCGAAAAGATGGGCATCGAGATCCGCTATGAGACCGGCGCGCAGCGTCTCGTGCAGGCCGAGAGCGGGCGGGTGACCGGAGTCGTGGCGCGCGGCCCGGACGGGATCGCCACCTTCAACGCAAAAGCGGTCGTGCTCGGCTGCGGCGGGTTTGAGACCAACCCGGCGTGGCGCCGGCATTACCTCGGAGATCCCTGGGACCACGCCAAGGTGCGCGGCTCGAACTTCAACTACGGCGACGGGCTCCGGATGGCGATGGACATCGGCGCGATGCCGTGGGGCCACTGGGGCGGCTGCCACGCGACGCCGATTGACGCCGATGCGCCCGATTACGGCGTGCAGCACCTCACCGACAAGACCAACCGCCTTTCCTACTTCCTCGGCGTGATGATCAACGTCGAAGGCAGGCGCTGGATAGACGAGGGCGCGGACCTCAACTCGTTCACCTACGCCAGGTACGGGGGTCTCATCCTCAGGCAGCCGCGCAGCCTTGTCTATCAGATCTTCGATTCCAAGGTGCTCGGCCTGCTCGAGCCGCGCTACGCGACGAGCGAACCTTTCAAGTCGGACACGCTGGAAGGGCTGGTGAAGCAGCTCCAGGTGGACCACGCGCAGGCGCTGAAGACGCTCGAGGAGTACAACGGCGCGGCGGGCCGTGGCGGGCCGTTCAATCCCGCGGTGCTCGACGGCCTGCACACCGAGGGCATCGAGCCGAAAAAGTCCAACTGGGCGCAGAAGCTCGACACGCCGCCTTTCATGTCGTACCCCGTGACGGGCGGCATCACTTTCACCTTCGGTGGCCTCAAGGTGAACGGCGACGCTCGGGTGATTGCCACCGACTGGAAGCCGATCGCGGGGCTCTACGCCTGCGGCGAAATGGTTGGAGGGCTCTTCCACTACAACTATCCGCTCGGCACCGGGCTCATGTCGGGTGCGGTGTTCGGCCGCATCGCGGGGCGAGCCGCGGCGCGCGCTTGAGTCTCTCAGCGCCGCGCGAGCCAGCTCACCGCCGCAAGGTTGAACGCGTTCAGCCAGAATACCGGCGCCGCGCCGAACGCCGCCCCCAGCGCGCCCGAGACCAGCGGCACCACGATGCGCGATACGTTGTTGGCGGTGAGCCTGAGCCCCGTCACTTCGCCGGTGCGGCCCGCGGGCGAACGTTCGAAGGCCATCGTCATCGCCAGCGGCTGGCCGACTCCCATGACCAGCCCGGTGAGGAAGGAGATCGTGACCAGCGGCCACAGTTGTGCGAGCAGCGGCAGCAACAGGAACCCGGCGGCGGCGATCAGCATGGCGGTCGAGAGCACGCGCGGCCCGCTCAGGTTGCGCAGGATGACCGGCAGCGCGAAGCGCGCGATGAAAGCGGCGATGGAGAAGGTGCCGAGCACGATCCCGATGGCGGACGCCGACAGACCGATCGAGCGGCCATGCAGCGGCATGTAGAACAGGTAGAGCTCCCACGCCGCGACCATCAGGCCGCTGACGATCACGACCCGCCGCAACGGCGGATCGCGCAGCAAGTCGAGCGTGCTGCGTCGGGCGCCGCCCTCTGCCGCGGCCGGCGCGGGGGCGAACCGCCGGTGAAAGACGAGCACGGCGATCGGGAGCGCCGCGAAGATCGCGAAGCCGAGAAAGGCGGTGGCGTACCCGCTGTAGTCAATCGCGAACCCGGCATACAGCGGGCCGATGAAGGCGGAAGCCGAATAGCCGACGGTGAGTACGCTGAAATTGCGCGTCCGGTGCGCGGGCGGGCCGTGGGAGCCGGCCAGGTTCTGGATCGAGACGTTGTAATAGACGAAGCCGGCGCCCATGAGAGTGGCGACGAGGAACAGGCTCGCGATGTTTTGGAACAGGAAGCCGGTCAGCATCGCGGCGACGACGAGGCCCGCGCCGGCGAGCATCGGCAGCCGCATGCCGGTGGTGTCGGCGAGCCGGCCCGAATGCACGCCGAGCACGAGGGGCACGACACCGTAGAGCGCGGCGATCAGCCCGATCGTCGCCGGGCTCGCGCCGAGCTCGATCGCAAGGAGCGAGACCACCACCTTGCTGCCGATGTAGCCGACGTGGATCGCCATGCAAAGCACCACGATCAGGCGCATGCGCGACCTCCGCCGCGGCGGCCGTCGAGCAGGTGCTTCATCACGGCACGGGCGTAGTCCCGCGCCTGCGGCGCCTTGCTTGCCCGCGGTCCGGCGACGTTGAGCACCGCGATGCCGCAGCGCTCGATGAAGGCCGCCAGCCTGAGCGCGGCGTCCCGCGGCCCGATGCGCGCGCCGTCAACGAGCTCGAACGGCTTGCCGCGCTCGACGCAGCATTCCATGGTGAAACGCGTGCCGCCCTCGATCCTGCCGAAGTGGATGATCGCCGTGCCATCGCTGTCGAGAACGTTCCGCACGGTCCGCTCCTCGTAGCCGCTGCCGGCGAGCTCGACGAGCGGATAGCAGCCGGGAATCACGCCGTCCTCAGCGCGGCGTTCCATCGGGCACCAGCCGCCGCAGGGAAAGCCCGCATCGAGCGCGGCGTCGAGCGCGCCGCGGTCAACGC
>DAIDBG010000130.1 GCA_027310225.1 bacterium
GACTCTGCACGAGGGTCCTGTTCATGAATAATCGGGGTTAGTTCGGGGAAATCCGGCCAGAAAGGAGTATCCTGCTTTCCGGGCGCGCGGATTCGATCACCCGCTCGCTGACACGCTGGGCCTGTCCGAAACGCAGGTGATCCACGTGGCGCTGGCGCAGTTCGCGCGGCAGACCCTGCCGCAATACGAGGCCGACGACGGGCCGCTTACGCCGCCGCAAATGAAAGAAATCCGCCGCTTGCAACCGCCCGGCCGGATGAAAGTGAAAGAAAGCCTGTTTTAATGGCGAAGGCCGGGGCTCGCTGGTTCCCTGCGCCCCGGGCGGGGGACATTTACGGAACGAGCCGGAAAGCCGGTGCGCTCTACGCCGGCGAATTTGCCATCTCGCCCTCCGACCGGGTTGCGTTCGCGGCAGCGGGCCCCAGCTACCCGACGAAGCTCAATCTTCGCGAAACGTTCGAGCTTGACTTCAACGACACGTGGTTCGCCGTCCCGCCCGGCGCGCTTCATGGACAAAACCCGAAGCTTGGTGTGTTGCACCCGAGCCTGATGCGTGGGGTGGCGGCTGCCGCACGAGCCGCCAGGAACCGGTGAACCGGTATTAGCTGCGCGTCAGGTGCGAGTCACGATTCCCCATTTCCTCACCGGTTCGTCCGTTCACTGTTCACCGACTCACGGTCTTTGAACCACCGCGCCGTCTCGGCAGCGGATTCACGCCAGAGCCGGGTGCGTACCGCAAGATGCACGGCGCATTGATCCGTTGCGCGAACCGCGCGGGCCGACTAAAATTCTTACCAGGTATTACTGGAGGCCATCGTGGACGAAGTGTCGGTCACGAGCAAAGGTCAGGTGACCATTCCCAAGGAGGTGCGAAAGGCGCTGGGGATCACCAAGGGGACGCGTGTGAAAATCGCGGCGGAGGGCGCGAGCGCGCGGCTCACCGTTGCCCGTACACGCAAACCCTCGCGGGTCGAGGACGGACCGAAAATCTGCGGCTACCGGGGCCGGGCGCTGACGGTCGAGGACATGGAAGAGGCGATCGCCAGGGGCATGCTGCATTCGCTGTGACCATGATCGCGCTCGACACCAACGTCCTAGCGCGCTACTACATGCAGGACGACCGGCGGCAGGCGAAAATCGCCACACGGATCATCGCCGCCCAGCCTGCGCTATATGTGCCCATAAGTGTTGTGGTGGAGCTCTACTTCGTGCTGCGGCTCGGCTACCGTATTCCGGCCGAGAAGGCCCACGCCGTGCTGCTGCACCTCTCCGGATTACCCAATGTCACGATGGACGCATACGACCGCGTCCACAGCGCAATCTACATGAGCCGCCGGGCGGGGATCGAGTTTCCTGACGCGCTGCACCTGGCGGCGGCCGCGCGCTGCGAACGGTTTCTCACGTTCGACGATCGCCGCTTCGCCCGGCGTGCGCGCCGGTGGGGGCTCAGGCCCCCCGTCACCGTTCCGGCAGCTTGACCATCCCGCGCCGCACGGGGGCGGGGCGGGTCGGCCTCCGCGAACGACCGCGCAGCCGTGCGCTCGCCATTTACCTTGATGCTGCTCAGGAAGACAAGCCGCTGCCCGCCGGCGGCAGCCGCCTGCGCGGCGAGGTGCACGGCGCATTGAATTGCGTCCGGCGTCGCCGCCCAGCTGGTCGTTGGAGTGAGCCCCCCTTTCGCTCGCGCTGGTAAGGGCCCCGACGTGCCGCCCGCTCGAATCACGGCTCAGCGCTGCTTCACACCGCGCACGGCCCGGTCCGATCGTTCCCTGGCGACGTCCACCCCGCGTCCTCACCGGGCGAGGCGGTGTCTTGTTGCAAATTCACCAGCTATTGGTGGAAAATTCACCAGATTCACTTCAGGACGTCAACCGGACGCGAAGTTGACGTGGTGCTGGAAGGACCCGGCGGCAAGGTCGCCGGTGTCGAAGTGAAGGCTTCCGCGGTGGTGTCCGCGTCGGACTTCGCGGGACTGCACGCGCTCGCCGAGGCGGCCGGGAAAAAATTCGCTCGCGGCATCCTGCTCTATGACGGGGACGCGGCTGTGCCTTTCGGCGAGCGCATGATCGCCGCGCCGGTGGGCGCGCTGTGGGAGCCGGTGTGACCCACCAATGTCAGTGAACAGTCATGGTCGGAGGAGCCCTTGACCGCTTCCTCGCGGGCGAGATCTTCGTGCAAGGAGTCGAGACGCAAGGGGTTGCTCAGCAGCGGTCAGAATTGGGGGAGAGAAATCTCCGAACGGGTGCCGGTGTCCGACCACCTTAACCGGGAAACCGCTCCTCGAGTACCAGCAGGCTCTGCTCCGGGGCGTCATCGAATGTCCGGATTTCGGCAATGCGGCTGACGAGGAGGCGCGCTATTTCTTCCGTGCCGGCGTTGCCAATGGCCAGCCAGAGGACTTTCGGCGGGGGCCCGTAGAGAAACGCGTGCTGCCGGAAATCGTTGTCCTTGGATACGATCGTGTAACCGTGTTCGCGCGCATGCGCCCAAATCGCAGCGTCCGCCGCGCCACGCATACCGAGACGGTCAGGGTGGGTACTGCCTGGAAACTCCGCCGCGAGCAGGTCTATGAGCCGCGGGCTGAGGTTCTCATCGAAAAGCAGCTTCACCCGCTGGTGGAAGCCGCGAGCTTGCGTTCCCGGGCAGCGGCGAACTCAAGGGCCGCGCGAATATCGTCACGCTGGAGCGACGGAAAGTCGCGCAGAATCTCGTCCTCCGTCATCCCGCCCGCGAGGTATTCGAGAATGTCATATACCGTGATGCGCGTGCCCTTGATGCAGGGCTTGCCGCTTCGAACAGTGGGGTCAATGACGATGCGGTCTTGATAACGCATGGGTTTATGTTACCCCTGGAGCAGCGCAGGCACAATGCGGGCTTCGGTTTTCCGGTCAAGGTCTTCAGCGCCAGCGCAGCGTTTCGACCCCAGCGGGAACCGCTGAATTCCATCGTCAATCGCCTTCGAACTCACACAACGTAAAGACCTTGTAGCCTTTCGCTTCCAGCCGCTTGCGGCCGCCGAGATCGGGAAGATCGATGACGAAGCAGCATTCCACGACCTGTCCTCCTGCTTCCTCGATCAGCGCCGCGGCGGCCTCGGCGGTGCCCCCGGTCGCGACCAGGTCGTCGACCAGCAGGACTTTCTCCCCCTTGCCGATCGCGTCCACGTGGATCTCGACCCGGTCGGTGCCGTACTCGAGCTCGTAATCCTGGCCGATGGTCTCGGCGGGCAGCTTGCCTTTCTTCCGGATCGGCACGAAACCGATTCCGAGCTGGAACGCGACGGCCGCGCCGATGATGAAACCCCGGGATTCGATCCCGGCGATCTTGTCGATGCGCTGCCCGGTATAGCGATGGACGAACTCGTTGACCGTGATGCGGAAGCCGACGGGGTCTTTGAGCAGTGTCGTGATGTCGCGGAACATCACGCCCTGCTTCGGGTAATGCGGGACTGTTCGTATGCGGGATTTGATGGGCATGGATTGTTCGAAAGGTGGAGGATCAGGACCGCTTCAGCTTCAGGACGCGGCCGGCAACCGCTTCGAGGCGCGTCACCAGCGCCGGATCGCGGTCGCCGGGCGCCGTGATCAGCGCATGCTCGAGCGCGGTCTGGCAACCCTGGGGGCAGGGAGCTTCGCTGCGGGCAAGCCTCGGTGCGGCGTGCTTGATCAGAGCGCGCGCGTTGTCCGCGTTGGCCTGAAGCGTGCTCACGATCATTTCCACCGTGACGTCGTCGTGGTCGGGGTGCCAGCAGTCGTAGTCCGTGACCATGGCGACCGTGGCATAGCAGAGCTCAGCTTCGCGGGCGAGTTTCGCCTCGGGCATATTGGTCATGCCGATCACATCGCAGTTCCAGGAGCGGTACAGCTCCGACTCGGCCAGGCTCGAGAACTGCGGGCCTTCCATGACCAGGTAGGTGCCGCCGCGGAGGTAGCGGATTCCCGTTTCCTTCGCGGCCTGCTCGACCGCGTCGCCCAGGCGCGCGCAGACCGGCCGCGCCATGGAAACATGCGCGACGAGCCCGGTGCCGAAGAAGGATTTGTCGCGGGCGAAGGTGCGGTCTATGAACTGATCCACGATCACGAACATGCCGGGCGGGAGGTGCTCCCGGAGCGAGCCGACGGCGCTGACGGAGATGACCTGCGTTGCGCCCGCCCGCTTCAACGCGTCGATGTTGGCGCGGAAGTTGATCTCCGATGGCGGGATCCGGTGGCCGCGGCCGTGACGGGGCAGGAAGGCGAGCGGCTGGCCGTTCAGCTCCCCCATGAGCAGTTCATCGGAGGGCGCGCCGAAAGGCGAATCCACCTTCACCCAGTGGGTGTTCGCCAGCCCCTCGATGTTATAGACACCACTTCCCCCGATCACTGCGAGCATGGTGTGCCCTTCGTGAATGGTCAGTCGCGATCAGTCGCCAGAAGGCTGCGTACTTCCGCGCGCAGCTGCGGAAGCTTTCCCTCCACCACGCCCCAGACGATCCGGTCATCAATCGTTGCGTAAGCGTGGATCAGAATATTTCTGAAAGCGATGATTCTGCGATATTCAGTCAGCTTCCCGGCGAGCTCCGGACTCAATTGGGCGAGCCGGGAAATGGCTTCGCCGACGATCTCGAACTGTCGTTCGACGGCCGAGCGAAACATCGCGTCCTGCTGGTAGTCGGCAAAGTTCTTCCCGGCGCAGAAAGCGTCGATCAGTTCAATGGCCTGCTGGATGTCGTAGAGGTACTTGCGTGCTTCAAGCAGCATAAAGCATGGACTTGGTCTGTTCCAGGCGCTGCTTGAAGAACGGATTGCGGATGCTGGCGGCCGTGACGAGATCCACCGGCCGCGAGAACAACTTCTCGAGAGCTTCCCTGAGCCTGAAGTACGTCTCGGCGTATTGCTCGGGCGGAAGATCTCCGAGGTCGACGAGAAAGTCGAGGTCGCCGACTCGACCCGCTTCGCGGTCGATGGCCGCAGACCCGAAAAGATCCAGTCGCTTCACGCCAAAGCGGCGGCAAAGCGCCTGGACTTCAGCCTTATGTTGTTTGATTTCTCTCAACACGTCGGCGTTACGCGCTTCCGATGTCGGCCAAGTTTACGCCGGGCACGCCCGTTGCGGAAGTGAGCCCCGCATCACTGCCGGGTTGACCTCGATTCGCTCGTTGACGTCATGGGACGACCCCGTTTTCCGCACCGCACACGGACGATTCTACCGCTGTATCTCATTGGCCTGGAGGACGGAAAGCGAAATTACAAATCGCTGCCGGCGCATGGCCCATGGCAGAGAGAGCCGAGCAGGATGACGAGAGACGAGCAACGAGCAACGAGAACGGGGAGTCCACTTTCACCCAGCGCTTGTTCGCCAGCCCGCCGATGTCCTATCGCTCCCCGTGCAAATGCCTGAGAAGGCATTTGCACCTCGAATTTCCCCTCGCCCCTGTGGGAGAGGGGCGGGGGTGAGGGGTGAGCGTCGTCGAGCACTTTTTTTACGATGCTCATTGGATGCCGCTGCCGCCGATCACCGCGAGCATGTGCTTTCCGTGGTTAAGGATCAAGTGACCCGGGGTACTCGGTGACGCGGTTCGCCGTGATTGGTTGCGTTTTACGGTTTGATCTTCTTGCGTCCTGACGATCGGGCGCTCATATCGACCGCTTTGGGCCGCGCCGCTTTCTTCAGTTCGGCGATTGCCGACGACAGACGGCGCTTCAAATTATCATCGGCAATGTTGAGTCTGCCACGCTTTGGGTGGTCGCCGAATCGCTTGTTTGGCGATGGAGCGAACCACTCGTCATCGAACGGAAGCTTGACCCGGTTGCCGATATCGAACTTCGTATCGAGACCAAGGCCGGCGTGAGGATCGTTGTGTTCAATCTTGATCTCGCCGGGATGGCGGTCATCCACGTTCTCGGAAGTGCCGTAGGCCACTGTTACGAACACTTCCCTTGAGCCGTCCGGCAATTCGTATTCCTCGACATCGATGACCAAAGCCGGCCTTTCCTTCGGGCCCGGCTGACGAATGTTGTCCTGTGGAAAGCGACATTGCACGATGTCGCCGGGCTTCGGCGGGGAGTAAAACTTCGTCATCCGGAATCAGAACAGGGTTTCCTTCTTGACCAGCTTGCCCCGCGGCTTCCGGGCCCGGGAACGAATATCCAGGAGTTGGCCGGCGGTCAGCGGCGGATAGGGCTCCTCGCGATCTCCCGATCCGGCCCGCCCCGTCTTGAACAGCTCATCACGCAGACGGGCGACGGCGAAGTGAAGTGTCTGGGTTTCGTTGAATCCCAACGTTCTTGCCACCTCGCTGAATGTTTCGTGGCTCACGGTAGTCAACGTGTCGTCCTTGAATTTCAAAAGGAGCGTCTTTCGTTTGGTTGTTGCAGATTTGGTTGTGGCAGGCATGGCGATATCCTCGCGAGACAGATCTAGAATATATAATTAGTATATATTCTTCCGTAGTGCAAGGCAAGGCCGGTCCGCAGGCCTCTCGGACGTCGCCACTCGCGGCGAGCGGCCCGGGCTCCAGGAAAAAGTGCGGGCGCAGGGGTGAGGGGCGAGCGTCGTCAGGGATTCTCGCGACGCTCATTGGACGCTGCTGCCGCCGATCACCGCGAGCATGCGTATCTCCCTTGCTCACTGCGAACCTCACCTCTTCGATCGTTTCCAGAC
>DAIDBG010000142.1 GCA_027310225.1 bacterium
ATGAAGGACCGGGTGGGAGAGGTCTTCACGGGCAGCATCAGCGGCGTGGCGGCGTTCGGCGCGTTCGTCGCGCTCGACGGCGTGTACGTCGAGGGCCTGGTGCACGTGTCCGAGCTCGGCACGGATTATTTCCACTACGACGCGGCGAAGCACCAGCTCGTGGGCGAGCGCACCCGCAAGCGCTATCGCCTCGGCGACCGGCTGAAAGTCGAAGTGGCGCGGGTGGACCTCGATACCAGCCGCATCGATTTCGTCCTGGCGTGATCCCGGCACAGGGCCAGTGATTTGACCATGTTTTTTGACCATGTTATCGTGCCGCCATGGAAAGTATCCCCGTCTCGAAGTTCAAGGCGACCTGCCTGTCCGTTGTTCAGCGTGTCAAACGCACCGGCCGGCCCGTGCTGATCACGCGCTTCGGACAGCCGGTTGCCGAAGTCGCCCCGCCTCGTCGCCTGCCCTCGCGGTCGAACTGGCTTGGCTGCATGGCGGGGACCGCGGAGATTGTCGGGGACATCGTCAAGCCCGTCACTGACGAGAAGCGCTGGGCGACGACGGGCCGTTGAAGCTTCTGCTCGACACGCACGTCTGGCTCTGGACCTTGGTCGATCCAGTCCGGCTGGGCAGGCGTGCGCGGGCCGCGATCGGCCGGAAGGGAAACGAGCTTTGGCTTTCGCCGATCAGCGTCTGGGAACTGCTTCTTCTCGCCGAGCGCGGGCGGGTGAAGCTGCAGGGCGATCCCCGGAAGTGGGTAGCCGACGCACTGGCTTCGACTCCGGTGCAGGAAGCACCCCTGACCTTCGACGTGGCGGTCCGCAGCCGTGAGATCATGCCCACGCATCCCGACCCGGTAGACCGCTTTCTGGTGGCGACTGCGCTCGTATATGGTCTTACCCTTCTCACGGCGGATGATTCGCTCATTGAATCGCGGCCTTGCCCGGTACTGGCGGGCCGCTAGCTCAGCGCGCCGCCTCGAGATTCCACGGTTGCTCCGGCTTCTTTCCAACCGGGAGACATGTGAGATATGGATGCGGCGCGTTTCATCTTCGGCTTTCACGCCGTCGTAAGCCGGCTGCGCCAGCACGCGGGCAGCGTGCGGGAGGTCTATCTCGACCAGTCCCGCAACGACCGCCGGGCGCGCGACCTCGCGCAGGTCGCCACCGAGCGCGGGGTGCGTGTGATTACGGTGGACGCGGCGCGGCTCGACGGCATGACGCAGCACGCGAAGCATCAGGGGGTCGCCGCGCGGGTGGAAACAGGGCCCCTGGCGCAGGACCTCGACAGCCTGCTCGACGGTCTTCACGAGCCCGCGCTGCTGCTCGTTCTGGACGGCGTGACGGACCCGCACAATCTGGGCGCGTGCCTGCGTGTGGCCGATGCGATGGGCGTTCATGCGGTCATCGCGCCGAAGGACCGGGCGGTCGGCATCACGCCGGCGGTGGAGAAGGTGGCGAGCGGCGCGGCGGACACCGTCCCGTTCATTGCGGTCACCAATCTTGCGCGCACGATGCGCGAGCTGAAGGAGCGGCAGATCTGGCTGATCGGCGCGGACCAGGATGCAGAGCAGGAGCTGTACTCGGTGAAACTCGAAGGACCGCTTGCCTGGGTGCTGGGCGCGGAAGGCGAGGGCATGCGCCGGCTCACGCGCGAGAACTGCGACGAGCTCGCGCGCATCCCCATGCACGGCTCGGTGGAAAGCCTCAACGTTTCGGTTTCCGCCGGCATCTGCCTCGCCGAGACTCGACGCCAGAGACGGCGCGTTTAGTAACCAAGTGATTGAGTGATTGAGGATGAAGACCCATTAGCCTGAGCTCCCGGTGACTCAACCACTTAGAGCGCCTAACAAAATGACCTTCCCCTCCTTTTCAAGGAGGGGTGGATGCGAAGCAGAC
>DAIDBG010000147.1 GCA_027310225.1 bacterium
GGTAATAGAAGCCCGCTATGCCCGCCGCCAGCAGCAGCGCGGCCAGTACCAGCTTGATTTTGTCAGCCATCAATCCGTCTCGGCTCCGTCCAGCCTTGGAGCGACATTTTTAGTGGCAGGCCAAGAGGGCCTCGAACCCCCAACCTTCGGTTTTGGAGACCGACGCTCTGCCAGTTGAGCTATTGGCCTATGCAAATTCGGTGCGAATACCGGCGGCACGCAACTGCGCGCACCGCCCGTCTTCGTACCCTATTCGAAGATCTTGGCGACGACGCCGGCGCCGACGGTGCGTCCGCCCTCGCGGATCGCAAAGCGCAGCCCCTGCTCCATCGCGATCGGCGCAATCAGCGTCACCACCATCTTCACGTTGTCCCCAGGCATCACCATCTCCGTGCCCGCAGGCAGCTCGCACGAGCCCGTCACGTCGGTCGTACGGAAGTAGAACTGCGGCCGGTAGCCCGGGAAGAACGGCGTGTGCCGCCCGCCTTCGTCTTTGCTGAGCACGTACACCTCGCACTCGAACTTCGTGTGCGGCGTGATCGAAGCGGGCTTCGCGAGCACCTGCCCGCGCTCCACTTCCTCGCGCTTGGTGCCGCGCAGCAGCACCCCGATGTTGTCCCCCGCCTGCCCTTGGTCGAGCAACTTACGGAACATCTCCACGCCCGTGCACACCGTCTTCAAGGTCGGCTTCAGGCCCACGATCTCGATTTCTTCGCCGACCTTGATCACCCCGCGCTCCACCCGCCCCGTCACCACCGTGCCGCGACCCGAGATCGAGAACACGTCTTCCACCGGCATCAGGAACGGGCCGTCGATCGCGCGCTTCGGTTCCGGGATGTAGGCATCCAAGGCGTCCGCCAGCTTATAGATCGAGCCTTCGCCGATGTCGCTCTTGTCGCCTTCCAGGGCCTTCAGCGCCGAGCCGATGATCACCGGGGTCTTGTCTCCGGGAAACTCGTACTTCGACAGCAGCTCGCGCACTTCCATCTCCACCAGCTCGAGCAGCTCCTTGTCGTCGACCATGTCGGCTTTGTTCATGTAAACAATGATGTAGGGCACCCCTACCTGGCGCGCAAGCAGAATGTGCTCGCGCGTCTGCGGCATCGGGCCGTCCGCGGCCGATACCACCAGAATCGCACCATCCATCTGCGCCGCACCCGTGATCATGTTCTTGATGTAGTCCGCGTGCCCCGGGCAGTCCACGTGCGCGTAATGCCGCGTCGCAGTTTCATATTCCACGTGCGCCGTGTTAATCGTGATCCCGCGCGCTTTCTCCTCCGGCGCCGAGTCAATCTGATCGTACGCTTTCGCCTCACCACCAAATTTCTTCGACAGCACCAGCGTGATCGCCGCCGTCAGCGTCGTCTTCCCATGGTCCACGTGCCCTATCGTCCCCACGTTCACGTGCGGCTTCGTACGCTCAAATTTCGCTTTTGACATGATGGTTCCCGGTTACTTCTTGTTGATGATCGCTTCGGCCACGTTCTTCGGCGCTTCGGCGTAGTGCTTGAATTCCATGGTGTAAGTGGCACGACCCTGGGTGAGCGAACGCAGCGTCGTCGAATAGCCGAACATTTCGGCGAGCGGCACCTCGGCGCGGATCGCCTTGCCGCCGGGCAGATCGTCCATGCCCTGGATGACGCCGCGACGCGAGGACAGATCGCCCATGACGTCGCCCATCTTCTCTTCCGGCGTTTCCACCTCGACCGCCATGATCGGCTCGAGCAGCACCGGAGAGGCCTTGCGCATGCCG
>DAIDBG010000151.1 GCA_027310225.1 bacterium
GTCTACGACACGTTCGACGTGCTGCGCCCGTTCACGAAGTGGAGCGTGCAGGTCCACCAACCCGAGCGCGTATCGGAGCTGCTCTCGCGCGCATACACGATCGCGACCACCGGCCGGCCGGGCCCCGTGCAGGTGGAGCTCATGCCGGACGCCCAGTGCAACTCGGCGTACTACGAAATCAAAAGCAGCGAGGAATACAGCGTCTGGCCGGCACAGCGCGTGTGGCCGGATCCCGCCAAGCTCAAGGCTGCAGCGAAGCTGCTGGTCGAAGCACGTTTTCCCGTGATCGTGTCGGGCGGCGGTGTCGTTCATTCGGGCGCGTTCGAGGAGCTCGAGGCGCTCGCCGAGCATCTTTCGATTCCCGTCGCGACGAGCCTGTTCGGAAAGGGCTCCATCGCCGAGACGCATCCGCTCGCGGTCGGCGTGAGCGGCATCCACTCGCGGGTGAGCGCGAACCAGACCGTTTCCGAAGCTGATCTCGTGTTCTTCGTCGGCAGCAATACCGACATGCACACGACGAACAAGTGGACGATTCCGGAACCGGGCAAGGTGAAGGTGATACACCTCGACGTCGATCCCGACGAGATCGGACGCAACTATCCGACCGAGGTCGGCATCGTGTCGGACGCCAAGACAGGCCTCGCCGGATTGCTAGAGGCCTTGAAGGCGCTGCGTCCCGAGAAGGTCTACGTGAAGGAGCGCTACGACGCCGTCGCGAAACGCGTGGGCGCATGGCGCAACGGCATCCGCGCCGACCAGCTCTCCGACGCGGTGCCGGTCAAGCCGCAGCGCATGATGTATGAAATCATGAACTTCCTTGACCCCGATGACATCGTTCTCGGCGACCTTAGCTTCTCGTCCGTGTGGGTCGACGTGCATTACGACGCTCGCAAAGCGGGCCGCAACATTACCTACGCCCGCGGCTTCGACATCCTCGGATGGGGATTTCCGGCATCGCTTGGCGCAAAGCTCGCGGCGCCGGCCAAGAAGGTGCTGAGCATTGTCGGCGACGGCAGCATGGGCTACTGCATCGGGGACCTGGAGACGGCCCGCCGCTACAACATCCCGGCGGTGAACGTCGTGCTCAATAACGGTACGCTCGGCTACGAGCGCTTCCTCATCAATTACTACAACGAGCCGGGCAAATTCACCGAGCAGGCGCCGGGCTGCGACTACAGCGACACGGACTATGCGGCGATCGCCCGCGCATTCGGCTGTGTCGGCATTCGTGTCGAGAAGCCGGAGCAGATGCGGCCCGCGCTCGAGAAGGCGTTCGCCTCCGGCAAGCCCGCGATCATCGACGTCGTGATCGATCCGAACGTGATTCCCCCGATCACATACTTCCCCGAAGACGTTCGCAGCCTCTAATCTGGCGCGGATGAAGAGAGAGTGCAATCCATGAAGACATGTCGTAGCTGGATGTTCGTGCCGGGTCACGTCACGAAAATGGTGCAGAAGGCAGCGATCGTGCGAAGCGACGCGATCATGTTGGACATCGAGGACGGTGTTTTGCCGCCTTCGAAACCGCAGGCGCGCGAGGTGATCGCGCAGGAAGTGCCGAAGATGGCCGACAACGGTCAGCTTCGGTTCGTCCGGGTGAACGCGATTCAGACGAAGGATTTTCAGCTGGATCTCGAGGCAATCGTCGGATTGAGGGTTGCGGGTATCGTGCTTCCCAAGGTGGAAACGCCGGACGAGGTGCTCGCGGCGGTTGCGGCGCTGGAAAAGCTCGATCGATCCCGCGCAGTGAAAGCGCCTCTGCAGATGCTCCTCGCTATCGAGTCCGCAAAAGGCATCATCGCGGCTCCGCAGATTGCGGCGGCATCCACCCGATCGGTTGGATTGATGCTCGGTGCCGAGGATCTCGGGCGCGATGTCGGTTTGCCCGCGCACCGCGTCGCGGAGGCGCACGAGCTCATCTACGCGCGCTCCGCGCTCGTCATGGCAGCAGCGGCCGTGCGTATCCAGTCGGTTGACCAGGTGTGGCCGAGCCTGACCGATGTCGAAGGCCTCAAGGCCGACGCAGCCCAGGCACGGAGATTGGGCTTCACCGGCAAGTCGATGATCCACCCGTCGCAGGCCGAGCCGGTCAACGCCGCATTCACCCCGACCGCTGCCGACGTCGATTTCGCCCAGCGCGTGCTCGCCGCGTTCCAGGAAGCGGAAGCAAAAGGTCTCGGCGCGGTTGCGTTCGGAGGTCAGTTGCTCGACAAGCCGATCGTGGATCGCGCCAGAGCCGTGCTCGACACGAGCAGCCAGTGGGGTACTCGCAATTGAGCGAAAGGAGATAGTGACATGGCGGTCGTACAAGGCTGGACTGGGCGTTATTTCGAGGACTTCAAGGTCGGCGACATCTACCGGAGCCGGCTGGGTCGAACGATTACCGACGCCGACAACATCTGGTTTACGTGCATCACCAACAACACCAACCAGATTCATTTCAACAACGAGTATGCGCGGCAGACGCGGTTCGGCCGCATGCTCGTCAACAGCGCATTGACGCTTTCCATCGTCGCCGGTCTCGGCGTCATCGACGTGAGCGAGAACGGCTTCGCGCTGGGATGGGACCAGATCACGCTGCCCAATCCGGTCTATGCCGGCGACACTTTGTACGTGCAGCAGGAAGTGGTCGAGGCACGCGAATCCAAATCGCGTCCTGAAATGGGCATCGTCAAGGTCAGAACCTTGGGCATCAAGCAGGACGGCAGCGTTGTGATCGACTATGCGCGCAGCGTGATGGTGTGGAAGCGCGCTCACGCGCCGCGCCAGGCGATTTTTCCCGAGCCTAAAGTCTGAACGAGGCTATGCAATCCTCTCGTATGCCCTGGGATGTCGTTGTCGCGGGTGCCGGAATGTCGGGTCTGGCAGCCGCTATCGCGGCCGCAGAAAAGGGCGCGCGTGTTTGCGTCCTGGAAAAAAGAAAACGGCCCGGGGGCGCTGCAGCAATATCAGCAGGTGCGATCTGGGCGCCGAAGACGCTGGGCCGGATCCGAGAATACGTACCCGATGGGGACCCTGCGTTGCAGGAGGTCCTCGTAAGCCGTCTGCCGGGCGATCTGGACTGGCTCGCATCGCACGGTCTCGAGCTCAGTCCGACAGAGCCGGTGGGGGGACTCGGTGAAGGCAGAAACATGCTCGGCGGCGAATCGGGAAGTCACGAGCGGTTCATGGGCGCGATGGCGGATCGTGCCCTGAAGCTCGGGGTGAGTTTCAGTTATGAGACCCCTTTGCAGGACGTGCGACGCGAGCCGGGAGGTTTTGAAGTTCGCACCAGTGCCGGCAGCACCATCTCGACGCGATCTTTGATTCTCGCGACCGGGGGATACCAGGGCAATACGGAACTGCTTACCCGCTATCTTGGGGCCGACCGCGCGCGCCACCTGTATCTCCGCGGCCTGCCGGAAAGCACCGGCGATGGACTGATGGCAGCGTTGGCCCTCGGCGCAAAGACAGCTGGCGACATGTCGGCGTTTTATGGCCACACGATGCCGGATGGAAATATTCCGCCGGAGGACATGCAGCCTGTAACACCGTACTTCGCGCGATTCGCAATCCTCATCAATTTGCAAGGACGGCGTTTTGTTGATGAATCGGCGGCGTTGCTCGAGGAAATAAATCCTCAAGAGGGTTGTCGTCAGCCTGAAGGGCGGTACTTCCTCGTATTCGACCGGAACATCTACGAGACGTACGGCATAAATCAGCAAGTAACCTCGGCGATTCCGTCGATCGACCGGCTCGCTCTCGCTAGAAAATTAGACGTTCCCGTTTACGAGGCTGGCTCGCTGGTCGAGCTTGCAAGTGCAATTCGCGCGGAGGGCATACCTGCCGAACCCTTCGTTCACGAAATCGAGCGTTACAACAACGCTTGCCGATCGAATGCCGGCACATACCTCGACCCTCCAAGAATCCGACATGCTATTCCGATCGAGAAGCCGCCGATCTATGCGGTGCGTTGCGTGCCCGGCATCACCTGCACGACAGGAGGCATTTTAATCGACACGGAGGGTACGGTTCTCGATTGTGAGAACCGTCCAATCAGTGGATTATTTGCATGCGGTGTAGACGCGGGCGGCATATTCGGTCGGCATTACGCGGGATTCCTCGGTTGGGCTCTGGTTTCTGGCCGAATGTGCGGTAATGCGACTGTAGGTGGGCGTATCGAAACGCCGTATCCGGGAGGAGGTATGACAGGAGTTGCTGACTAGTTCAGGCTGGTCGACCTTCACGAAATCCGCCGTTGCGCCCGGCGTGCGCGCCGGGGCGCGCCAATGTTTACCGTCGCGGTCCCCGGTTTCAGGACACTGGAGCTCGATCATCCTCGACGCGCTCGACCTGCTAAGCAGACCGGTTTAGCAAGCTCCGCGCCGCTTCGATCGTCTCGGTCGCGGTAAGCCCGACCGGCCCCACGCCGCGGCCGACGAGGTCATCTGCCGCCGCGCCGTGGAGATACACCGAAGCGAGCAGCGCGTTGGTCTCATCGGCACCCTGGGCGATGAGGGCGGCGATCATGCCGGAGAGCACGTCGCCCATCCCCGCGCTCGCCATGCCGGGATTGCCTGAAGTATTGACGTGCCAGGTTCCATCAGGCGCCGCGCAGATGCTGCCGGCACCCTTGAGAACGACCAGACTGTTGAGGCGCGTGGCGAGTGTCCTCGCCGCAGACACACGGTCCTGTTGCACCTCGCGCGTCGAGATGCCCAGCAGCCGGGCGGCTTCAGCGGGGTGAGGAGTGAGCAGAGACGATGCCTTCCGCGACTTGAGCGCGTCTGCGATGCGTGCGTCCGCCGCGACGAGGTTCAGGGCGTCGGCGTCGAGCACCAGCGGCAGGGCCGATTCAAGCGCGATTCCCAGGTAGAACGCCGCGTCCGGCATCTGGCCCAGGCCGGGTCCGACGGCGAGGCAGGAGAGGTGGGTTAGCTTCAGTACCTCATCCGCGCTGCGGATCATGAGCTCGGGCTGCGTCGGATCAACAAGCGGGGCGTCCTTCGCGATCAGTCCGATATATACCCGGCCCGTCCCCAATTTAAGCGCTGCTTGCCCCGCAAGCAGCGCTGCGCCGACCATGCCGTGGTCGCCGCCGACGATGCCGATGCTGCCGTAATCGCCCTTGTGGGTGTTGTGCCGACGGGGTTTCAGTACGGTGGACAGGATCTCGCGCCCGATGAGGAAGCCGTGCGCCGGACGCAACGCCTGCGCGTCGAGATCGAGCGCGCGCAGGTGGATCTCGCCGCAATGGTCGGGCCCGTCGAGAGTGAGCAGCCCGGGTTTCAGGGCGATGAACGTCACCGTATGGGCTGCGCGCGCGGCGCAGCCCATCACTCGTCCAGTATCGGATTGCAGGCCGCTCGGGACATCAATGGCAAGTACCGGCGCGCCAAGCCCGTTCATGGCGGAGATCCATCCGGCATAACGACCGGTCACCTCGCGTTCGAGGCCGATCCCGAACACGCCGTCCACGACCAGCCCCCAGTTTCTTTCAGCCGGTATTTCGGCGACCGTCGCGCCGCCGGCGTCGCGCCATGCTTTGAGCGCAGCGGCAGCGTCGGCGGAGAGCTTCTTTTCCCCGCCGGCGAAGACGACCGTCACGCTGAAATACCACTGCCTGAGGTGGCGCGCGACCACGAACGCATCGCCGCCGTTGTTGCCGGGGCCGGCGAGCACCAGCACCGGCTTGCCTTTTTCATCCGACACGTCGCGCGCAATCTCGGCGGCCGCCAGCCCGGCGCGCTCCATCAACGCGGACGCGCCCGCGGCCGCTTCGACGGCGCGCACGTCGGCGGCGAGATAGACCGGCGCATTGTGAGCCGCGCGCACTGGCATACGTGCGCACAGTTTAGCGTAAACCGGAATCCGGCTGCGATGCGAGGAGCGGAGACATCGGGTAAAATGCGCTTTTAGCGGCTATGGCTTTTTCCTCATGTCGCAAATATTAAGGCTGAGAGGGCGAAATGCACTCTCGGCCTTCCGCCACCGCAAGCTCTCCCAGTCCGTCACCGCCGCAGTTCCCCGCATCTCCGGCATCCAGGCCGAGTTCTGGCATTTCGTTCAGCTCGCGCGCGCGCTGACCGGCGCCGAGGCACAGCGGCTCGAGCGCATCCTGACCTACGGCCCCGCCGCGGCCGCGGTCGAGGCGCGGGGTCGGCTGCTGCTCGTCACGCCGCGCACCGGCACCCTTTCTCCCTGGTCGTCCAAGGCCACCGACATCGCCCGGCATTGCGGCCTCGACGCGGTGAGCCGCATCGAGCGCGGCGTGGCGTACTGGATCCAGACGGGCGACGGCGCGGCCCTTTCTTCAAGCGAGCGGGCGGCATTGGCGCCCCTGATGCACGATCGCATGACGGAAACGATGCTCGACTCTTTCGAGGATGCCGCCCGCCTGTTCGGGCATTTCCAGCCCCGGCCGCTCGCGACAGTGGATGTCGTGGGGGGGGGAGCGGCGGCGCTCGAGCGCGCCAACCGCGAAATGGGGCTCGCACTGTCGGACGACGAGATTGATTATCTGGCGCAGCAGTTCACCCGCATGGCGCGCAACCCGACCGACGTCGAGCTCATGATGTTCGCGCAGGCGAACTCCGAGCACTGCCGGCACAAGATCTTCAACGCGGACTGGGTGATTGACGGCAGGCCGCAGGAGGCCTCGCTCTTCGGCATGATCCGCGCGACGCACCGGAAGAACCCGCGCGGAACGGTGGTCGCCTACGCCGACAACGCCGCCGTGATGGAGGGCGCGAAGGTAGCGCGCTTCTACCCGCGCGAGGACGGCGCGTACGGATTCGTCGAGGAGCTCACCCATACCGTTATGAAGGTGGAAACCCACAATCACCCGACTGCGATCTCGCCTTTCCCGGGAGCCGCGACGGGAGCGGGCGGGGAAATCCGGGACGAAGGCGCCACCGGCCGCGGGGCGAAGCCCAAGGCGGGGCTCACCGGCTTCACCGTTTCCAACCTGTGCATTCCCGGCTTCGAGCAGCCGTGGGAACGCAACGGCTACGGGCGCCCGCGGCGCATCGCCTCCGCCCTGCAGATCATGCTCGACGGCCCGATCGGCGGGGCCTCGTTTAATAACGAATTCGGGCGGCCCAATCTCGCGGGTTATTTCCGCACCTTCGAGAGCCGCGTGGCGGGCGAGGCGCGCGGCTACCACAAGCCGATCATGATCGCGGGCGGCATCGGCAACCTGGCTGCGCGTCATTCGCACAAGCGCGATTTTGCCGCCGGTACGCTGCTGGTTCAGCTCGGCGGCCCCGGCATGCTGATCGGACTGGGCGGCGGCGCCGCTTCCAGCATGGATACCGGCACCAACCTGGAGGACCTCGACTTCGATTCGGTACAGCGCGGCAACGCCGAGATCCAGCGTCGCGCGCAGGAGGTCATTGATCGCTGCTGGGCGCTGGGAGAGGCGAATCCCATTTTCTCGATCCACGACGTCGGCGCGGGGGGGCTGTCGAACGCGCTGCCCGAGCTGGTGCATTCGGCAGGACGCGGCGGGCGCTTCGACCTGTGCAGGATACCGAACGAAGAGCCGGGTATGTCGCCGCTGCAGATCTGGTGCAACGAGGCGCAGGAGCGTTACGTGCTCGCGATCGCCGCGCGCGAGCTGGAGCGCTTCCGCGCGATCTGCGAGCGGGAGCGCTGCCCGTTTGCCGTGATCGGCGAAGCGACCGATGACGGGCGGCTCACCGTCAGCGGCCCGGCGTCCGGCAACAAACCGGTGGACATGGAGCTCGCGGTGCTGCTCGGTAAGCCGCCGCGCATGACCCGGAATGTCAGGCGCGAGCGGCGCGAGCCGCCGCCGTTCGAGACCGGCGACGTGGACCTGCGCGAAGCCGCGTACCGGGTGCTGAGGCTGCCGGCGGTGGCGGACAAGACCTTCCTCATCACGATCGGAGACCGCACGGTGGGGGGGCTCACCGCACGCGACCAGATGGTCGGCCCCTGGCAGGTGCCGGTGGCGGATGTGGCGGTGACCCTCATGTCCTTCCGCGGCTACCGCGGGGAAGCGTTCGCGATGGGCGAGCGCACGCCGCTCGCTTTGGTGAGCCCGGAAGCCGCGGGACACATGGCGGTGGGCGAGGCGATCACCAACATCGCCGCCGCCCCGGTCGGCGACATCGGCGACATCAAGCTCTTGGCGAACTGGATGGCTGCGGCCGGGCACCCCGGCGAGGACGCCGCGCTGTTCGATGCGGTGCGGGCGGTCGCGCTCGAGCTGTGCCCGGCGCTCGGCGTGAGCATCCCGGTCGGCAAGGACAGCCTGTCCATGAAAACCACCTGGGACGAGAACGGCACGCGCAAGGAGGTGACCGCGCCGCTCTCTCTCGTCGTTTCCGCTTTCGCGCCGGTCGCGGACGTGCGCCGCACCCTCACGCCGCAGTTGAGGACCGACTGCGGCGAGACCGTGCTGATCCTGATGGACCTGGGCGGCGGACTCTGCCGGCTCGGCGGCTCGGCGCTCGCGCAGGTCTGCGGGCAGACCGGGAATGTCGCGCCGGACGTGGAGGCGGCATCGCTCAAGACTTTCTTCGCGGCCGTGCAGCGGCTCAATCGCGACGGACGAATTCTCGCCTACCACGACCGTTCCGACGGCGGCCTCTTTGCGACCGTCTGCGAAATGATGTTCGCCGGTCGAATTGGAGTGTCGCTCCAATTCGACAAGGTGCCTGGCAACAAGCCTGCGATCGAATTCCTGTTCAATGAAGAGCTTGGTGCGGTTATCCAGGTCCGCCGGTCGGACTTGCCCGGGGTGCGCAAGGCGTTCTCGGAGGCGGACCTGGAGCGCTGCTTCCATCGCATCGGAACGCTGAATCGGGACGATACGCTCAGCATTGCCGCAGGGGGCACACGGATATTCCATGAAAAGCGCGTCGCTCTCCGGCGCGCCTGGTCGGAGACGAGCTATCACATGCAGAAGCTGCGCGACAACCCGGAGTGCGCGCAGCAGGAGTATGACCGCCTGCTCGATGCGCAAGACCCGGGCCTGAGCGTCAGTCTGACCTTTGACCCCTCGCAGGACATCGCCGCGCCGTTCGTGGGCCGCGGGTCGCGCCCGCGGGTCGCGATCCTGCGCGAGCAGGGGGTGAACGGCCAGGTCGAGATGGCGGCGGCGTTCGACCGCGCGGGGTTCGCCGCCGTGGACGTGCACATGAGCGACCTCATCAGCGGGCGCGCAAGTCTCAGGGACTTCAAGGGTTTCGCCGCGTGCGGCGGCTTTTCCTATGGCGACGTGCTCGGCGCGGGCGAAGGGTGGGCGAAGTCCATCCTGTTCAACGCACGGGCGCGCGACGAGTTCGAGGCGTTCTTCCGGCGCGCGGACGCCTTCGCCCTCGGCGTGTGCAACGGCTGCCAGATGATGGGGAACCTGCGCGAGCTGATCCCGGGCGCCGGAGCGTGGCCGCATTTCGTGCGCAACCGCTCCGAGCAGTTCGAGGCGCGCTTCGTGATGCTGGAAGTGCAGCGCTCGTCCTCGCTGTTCTTCGACGGCATGGCCGGCAGCCGCATCCCGATCGCCGTCGCCCACGGCGAGGGCTATGCCGAATTCTCCGATGCCGCCGCGCGCGCCGCCGCCGAGCCGCTGGTCGCGCTGCGCTTCGTGGACCATCGCGGCGCGGTGACGGAAACCTATCCCTGCAATCCCAACGGCTCGCCGGGAGGCATCACGGGGCTCACCACGCCCGATGGCCGCTTCACCATCCTCATGCCGCATCCCGAGCGCGTGTTCCGCGCGGTGCAGAATTCATGGCATCCGCCGGAGTGGGGCGAAGACGGCCCGTGGCTGAGAATGTTCCGCAATGCCCGCCGCTGGGTCGGCTGAAAAAACGGCGCACCCAGAAAACAGCGCATCGTGATGCGCTGTTTTCTTATTCGATCTTCGCCTTCGCGCGCAGATCGTTCAGCAGCTTCTGGACGACTTGGTTCTGCACCAGTTGCTGCAGGCTCGGCCTGGCTTCCTCGAAGCTCGGGATTTTCACCGCCCGCTCGTCATCCAGCCGGATCACGTGCCAGCCGAAATTGGTCTGGACCGGCGCCTCCGTGATCTGGCCTTTCTTGAGCCTGGCGAGCGCGTCCCCGAACGGCTTCACGTAACGCGTGGCCGGGCCCCAGTCGAGGTCTCCGCCCTTCGTCTTCGTGCCCTGGTCCTTCGATTTCTCGGCCGCGAGCTTCTCGAAGCTCGCGCCTTTCCTGAGCTGGGCGATAATCTCCTTCGCCTCGCCCTCCTGCTCCACCAGGATGTGACGCGCCTTGTACTCCTTCACCGGCAGCTGCGGCTTGATGCGCTCGTATTCCTTCTTCAGCATGTCCTCGTTGATCGGGTTGCTCTTGAGATAGTCCTCGAAGAAGGCGTTGATCAGCACCGTCTGGCGCTCCAGGGCGATGCGCGCGGAGATGCTCGGGTTCTTGTCGAGGCCCTTGCGCGCCGCCTCCTGGGCGACCAGCTCGCGGTTGATGAGGTCTTCCCGTATGTTCTTGCGCAGCTCGGGGGTGTCCGCCTGGCCCTGTGCGACGCGGGTAGTCACGACGAGATCCAGCGTTGATTGCGGTATCGTCCTGCCGTTGACCTTGGCGACGCCGGCACCCTGGCCGTGGGCGGCGGTCATCGTCGCCAGCCCGGCCAGAAGCAATGCGATCGTGGGTAAATTCATGAGTGAATCCTTTCGGGTTGGATGGTCAGATTTCATCGGGTGCGAGCGCCTTGATCGCGAGCGCGTGGATTTCCTTCATCATCATGGCGCCGAGCGCATCGTACACCATGCGGTGCCGGAGCTGGATCGGTCTGCCGGCGAACCGGCGGGACACGATGACGAGGCGGTAATGCCCGCCGCCGCTGCGCGCGCCTTCGTGGCCGGCGTGCCGGGCGGATTCGTCGAGGATTTCGAGCGACTCGGGTTCGAGGGCGGCAAGCTGGCGCTGCATGCGCTCGGTGACGGTCATAGGCGCTTCACATGCGCCGCGCGCGCCACGGCCCGCTTTTCGGGCACACCCGGCGTCTCCTCCGCCGGAATGGCGTACGGCATCAATCAGCCTTCCCGTCCTCGATATACTTCGAGAGCATCAGCGCTTGCAGCACGACGAACGCGAGCAGCAGCCCGATGCCGCCGAACAGCTTGAAGTTGACCCAGGCGTTGGTGGAAAAGTTGTAGGCGACGAACAGGTTGAGCGCCCCCATGAGCGCGAAGAACGCGATCCAGCTCGCCTGCAACCGGCTCCATACGGCATCGGGCAGCGAGATCTGGTGCCCCATCATGCTGCGGACCAGGTTCTTCTTGAATACCAGCGCGCCGGCCGCGAGCGCCGCGCTGAACAGCCAGTAGAGCACGGTCGGCTTCCACTTGATGAAGGTCTCGTCCTGCAGAACCAGGGTCGCGCCGCCGAACACCACGATCACCCCAAGGCTGACCCACAGCATGTTGTCAACCTTGCGGTGGCGCAGCCATACCCAGGCGATCTGCACCGCCGTCGCGGCTATCGCGACCGCCGTCGCAACGTAGATGTCGTAGAGCTTGAAGGCGGCGAAGAACAGGACGACCGGGAAGATGTCGAACAGAAATTTCATGGGCGGCTATTATACGGCAAGCGGTAAGTGGTCTGGCAGCCTGTCGGACCTGGATAGCCGAGGGCGGCTAAAAGCAAAATCACCTGACTGCTCACTCACTTTTTCTCGAACCTGAGCGAAGCCGAGTTGATGCAGTAGCGCAGGCCCGTGGGCTGCGGTCCGTCGTCGAACACATGGCCGAGGTGGGCATCGCAGCGGCTGCACAGCGCTTCGGTGCGGCGCATGAGGAAGCTGTAATCCTCCCCGGTGGCGACGTTTTCCGCCCGGGCGGGCTGCCAGAAACTGGGCCAGCCGGTGCCGGAATCGAACTTGTGCTCGGAGCGGAAAAGCTCCGCGCTACAGCACACGCAGCGATAGACACCAGGCTGGTGGTTGTCCCAGTAGGCCCCGGCGAAGGCGCGTTCGGTGCCTTTCTCGCGCGTCACGTGGTACTGCTCGGGCGTGAGCTGACGTTTCCATTCTGCGTCCGTCTTCGCGACTTTACGGACCGCGGCAGATTCCGTCCTCGATTCGGATTTCTCGCTCACGCCTTACTCCTGATCAGTGTTCTTGAAAATGAAGGCTCATAAGGGATAGTGCGCGAGATAAGTGTCACTCTGGCGTCTCGCCCGGAAACACTTTCCCTGGGTTCATGATGTTGCGCGGATCGAACGTACGTTTGAGCGCGCGCATCGTCTCCAGTTCCACCGCGCTCTTGTAATACGCGAGCTCGCCGCGCTTGGCTTGTCCGATGCCGTGCTCGGCGCTGAAGCTGCCGCCGTGGCGCAACACGATGTCGTACACGGTCCGGTTGACGCCGGCGGCTGTCCGCGCCGCGGCGTCCCCGTGCAGCCGGTCCGGCGCGAACATGTTGTAGTGCAGATTGCCGTCGCCGAGGTGGCCGAAGCAGATGACGCGCACACCGGGAAACCCGCGTTCCAGGGCGCCGTCGGCGGCAGTGATGAAGTCCGGGATGCGGCTCACCGGGATCGAGATGTCGTGGCGGTAGAGCGGTCCTTCCGCGCGCGACGCCTCCGGTATCGCCTCGCGCATGCGCCACAGGGACTGCGCCTGGGCCGTGCTCTCCGCAACGACCGCGTCGCGCACGAGGGCTTCGTCGGTGGCGCCGGTGACGGTGCGCTCGAAATCGCCGCGCAACGACGCGGCGCCGGCCGTGTCGGCCAGCTCGGCGAGCACGTACCAGGGATGGGTCTGCGGCAACGGCTCGCGCGTGCCCGGAATGTGCTCGAGCACCAGGTCGAGGCAGAGGCGCGATATGAGCTCGAAGGCGCTGACGCGCTCGCCGCACCCGCCGCGCAACCGCGCGAGCAGCGTCACCGCCGCGGCGGGGTCGGGCACCGCGAACAGGGCGGTGAGCTGCGCGCCGGGGCGCGGGAAGAGCTTCAGGACGGCAGCGGTGATCACGCCGAGCGTACCTTCCGAACCAATGAAGACGTGCTTGAGGTCGTAACCGGTATTGTCCTTGCGCAGCCCCCTCAGCCCGTTCCATACGCGGCCGTCCGGCAGCACCACCTCCAGCCCCAGCGCCAGGTCGCGCGCGTTGCCGTAGCGCAGCACGTTGACGCCGCCGGCATTGGTGGCGAGGTTGCCGCCGATCTGGCAGCTGCCTTCGGCGCCTAGGCTGAGCGGAAACAGGCGGTCCGCCGCAGCCGCAGCCTGCTGGACGTTGGCGAGGATGCAGCCGGCCTGCGCCGTGATGGTGTTGTTGAGTGCGTCCACTTCCAGGATGCGGTTCATGCGCGCGAGGCTCAACACGACCTGGTCTCCCGCCGGGGACGGCGTGGCGCCGCCGCACATGCCGGTATTCCCGCCCTGGGGGACGATCGCGGTCCCAGTCTCGGCGCAGATCTTCACCACTGCGGCGACTTCTTCGGTGCCGGCGGGGCGCACCACCGCCGGGGTCGCGCCGCGGTAGTAGCCGCGCCAGTCCACGACGTACGACTCGACGTCGTGCGCGTCGGTAATGAGCCCCTGCGGGCCGACGGCGGCACGGATGCGGTCGAGGACGGGGAGGGCGTGGATGCCGGACCTGATGGTTTTGGCCATGGGGCGATTATATAGGCGGAAAAAACAAGCCGACGCCTTGTGAGCGCCGGCTTGCGGGGCAACGTGCGCCCGGTAAGGCGCCCGTTTCAGCCTTCGTTACGCGGCGGCGAGGAGTTCTCGTTTCGCCTCATGCGGCGGCGATGAGTTCTCGCAGTACATAGGGCAGGATGCCGCCGTGCCGGTAGTAGTCCACCTCGATCGGGGTGTCAATTCGCAACTTCAACGGCACCTGCTCGGTCCGGCCGTCCCGGCGGTGCACGGCCATGGTCACGTCCTGCATCGGCGTGATGCCGTTCTCGATGCCGAGGAGGTCAATCATCTCCGAGCCGTCCATCTTCAGCGACTGTGCGCTGGCGCCGTCCTTGAATTCCAGCGGCAGCACGCCCATGAACACGAGGTTGGCGCGGTGGATGCGCTCGAAATTGCGCACGATGCACGCCTTGACGCCGAGCAGCTGCGGGCCCTTCGCCGCCCAGTCGCGCGAGGAACCCTGCCCGTACTCGTCGCCGCCGAATACCACGGAAGGCACGCCTTCCTTCAGGTAGCGCATCGCCGCCTCGTAGATACTGGTCTTCTCGCCGGAGGGGTGGTGGATGGTGATGCCGCCCTCGCTACCCGGCACCATCAGGTTCTTGATGCGGATGTTGGCGAAAGTTCCGCGCATCATGACCTCGTGATTGCCGCGGCGCGCACCGTAGGTATTGAAATCCGCGACCGCAACGCCGTGCTCCTGCAGGTACTTGCCGGCCGGTGCCGTGGCGCGGATGCCGCCGGCGGGGCTGATGTGGTCGGTCGTGATCGCGTCGCCGAAGATGCCGAGCACGCGCGCGCCCCTGACGTCGGACACCTTGCCGGGCTTCATGGTGAAGCCGTCGAAGTACGGCGGCAGCCGCACGTAGGTGGACTTCTCGTCCCATTTGTAGGTTGAGCCGGCTGCGGCCGGGATCTCATCCCACATCGGGTTGCCCTCCTGAAACGCGGAGAACACCTTCTTGTACATCTCGGGATCGGTCGCGTACTTCATCGCATCGGCAATCTCTTTCTGGCTCGGCCAGATGTCCTTGAGGAAGACCGGCTTGCCGTCCTTGCCGGTGCCGAGCGGCTCCTTCGACATGTCAATGTTGACGGTGCCGGCCAGGTCGAAGGCGACCACCAGCGGCGGGCTCATCAGGAAATTGGCCTTGATGTTCTGGTGGATGCGCGCCTCGAAGTTGCGGTTCCCGGAGAGCACCGCGGCCGCCACGACGTCGTTCTTCACGACCGCTTCCTCGATTTTGGGATCGAGCGGCCCCGAGTTGCCGCTACAGGTGGTGCAGCCATAGCCCGCGAGATAGTAGCCAAGCCGCTCGAGATGGGGCAGTAATCCCGCGTTTTTCAGATATTCAGTCACGGCGCGCGAACCCGGCGCGAGCGAGGTTTTCACGTAAGGCGGAGGCTTGAGGCCTTTTTCGGCCGCCTTCTTGGCGAGCAGCCCGGCACCCAGCAGCACCCCCGGGTTGGAGGTGTTGGTGCAGGAAGTGATGGCCGAGATCAGCACGTCGCCATGCCCGACGTCGATGTTCTCCTTGCCGGTGGGGACGCGCTTGCCGGTCTCGGCCGGCTTGCCGTAGCCGCCTTCCGCGACCGGCTTGCCCATGAGCTCGGCGAAGCGCGACTTGATCTTGGGCAGGTCAATCCGGTCGTGCGGGCGGCGCGGTCCGGACACGGCGGGCTTCACCGTGGAAAGATCGAGATCAACGACATCCGAGTAGTCGAGTTGCCCCTTTTCGGGCATGCCGTACATGCCCTGCGCCTGGTAGTAGGCCTTGACCGCCGGCACGATGTCGCCGCGCCCCGTCATCGCGAGGAACTCGCAGGAGACGTCGTCCACCGGGAAAAAGCCGCAGGTTGCGCCGTACTCGGGCGACATGTTGCCGAGGGTGGCGCGGTCGGGCACGGAGAGCGATGCGGCGCCCTCGCCGAAATACTCGACGAACTTGCCCACCACCTTCCGGTCCCGCAGCATCTTGACGATGGTGAGCACGAGGTCCGTGGCGGTGACCCCTTCGGAAAGCTTACCGGTAAGATGCACGCCGACGACGTCGGGCTCGAGGAAATACATCGGCTGGCCCAGCATGCACGCCTCGGCCTCGATGCCGCCGACGCCCCAGCCGAGCACGCCCAGGCCGTTCACCATCGGCGTGTGCGAGTCAATGCCGACCAGGCTGTCGGGATAGAACATGCCGTCCTTCTGCCACACCACGCGCGAGACGTACTCGAGGTTGACCTGGTGGCAGATGCCGTTGCCGGGCGGGATGATCTCGAAGGTTCTGAACGCCTGCGCGCTCCACTTCAGGAACTCGTAGCGCTCGCGGTTGCGCTTGAACTCGATTTCCATGTTCTTCCTGAGCGCATCCGGCGTGCCGTAGCTGTCAATCTGCACCGAGTGGTCCATGATCAGGTGACCGGGCACGATCGGCTCGATGATGTCCGGGTCCTTGCCCTGCGCCTTCGCGGCCTCGCGCATCGCCGCGAAATCCACCACGAGCGGCACGCCGGTCATGTCCTGGAGCAGCACGCGCGCCACCACGAACGGCACTTCCCGCGTGCGCTTCGCTTTCGGTTTCCAGCCCGCGAGCGTGCGCAGATGCTCCTCGGTGATCTTCCTGCCGTCGCAGTTGCGGAGTGCGGTTTCCAGCACGATGCGAAGCGACACCGGCAGGCGCGAGATTCTCCCGAGCCCGGCCTTTTCCAGCGCGGGAAGCGAATAGTACTGGCCGGATTTTCCGGCGTACTGGAATTTCTGGAGAGAGTGGTAGAGGTTGTGGCTCATGGTTGCTCCTGATGTCCTGTCTTGCCGCGCCGCCGGATGCCGCCCGGGATGCTGGGCGTTCCATCCATGCATCGGTGCCGCGTGTGAAAAACAATAATTATATCTTGCGTTGCCCGCCGGCGAACAATTGATTCCACGACACGGAATCGCCGCTCGCGCCGGAGTGGATGCCGGGTGGGGTGTGCTACCATCCACCGGCCTCATTTGCGTGAGTCATCGTCAGCTTCCGCCCGGAGAGATCAACCCTGCCCAAGACCGTGGATATCATCGCCCGCGTGCTCAAGGAAGAGGGCGTGCGTTACGCCTTCGGCATACCCGGCGGTGAGGTGCTCGAACTGCTCGAGGCGCTGCGCAAGGCCGGCATCCGCTTCGTGCTGACGAAGCAAGAGCTCGGCGCCGGCTTCATGGCGGATGCGGCCTATCAGCTGACCGGCGTTCCCGGGGTGCTGGTGGCGACGCTCGGGCCGGGCCTGACCAATACCACGACGCCGGTCGCGCAGGCGCTGCTCGACCGCTCCGCCATGATCGTGATCACCGGCGAGATCGCGGGGCCGCTCAAGGCCGTCTATACCCACCAGATCCTCGACCAGTGCGAAGTGCTGCGGCCACTGGTCAAGTGGTCCGCGATGATCGCCCCGCGGGGCGCGGCGGAACAGGTGCGCAAGGGAATCGCGATCGCCAGGACGCCGCTGCCCGGGCCGGTTCATTTCGACCTGCCCACCGACATCGCCGGGGCCGAGCAGGCCGGCGGCGGGCGCCATGCTCCCCTGGGCGTTTCAAGCCGGCCCGCCGCGGCCGATCTCAGCCGGACGGTGAGCTGGCTCAAGCTCGCGCGCAAGCCGCTCGTGCTGGCGGGCGTCGGAGTGCAGCTCGACGGGGCGGCGGCGGAGCTCAGGCGCTTCATCGA
>DAIDBG010000166.1 GCA_027310225.1 bacterium
GTGCACGCCGGCACCATCGAGCCGGGACACTTCCGCTTCTCCGTGGTCGGAGAGACCGTGCTGCGGCTGGAGGAGCGGCTGGGCTATAAGCACAAAGGCATCGAAAAACGCTTCGAAACGATGACGCTCGCGGAGGGCGCCAGGCTCGCGGGGCGCGTTTCCGGCGATTCCGCCGTGGCCTACGCCTGGGCCTATGCGATGGCGGTGGAGGCTTGCGCGGGTATGACGCCGCCGCCGCGCGCGCTGTGGCTGCGCGCGCTCGCGCTCGAGCGCGAGCGCATTGCCAATCATCTGGGCGACCTGGGATTCCTCGGCAACGATGCGGCGCTTGGGTTCGGGCTGGCCCAGTTCCTGCGATTGAAGGAAGACTGGCTGCGCGCCAACCAGTCGCTGTTCGGGCACCGCTACCTGATGGACGCGATCGTTCCCGGCGGCGTCGCGCGCGACCTGTCGCCCGGGGGCATCGGGCGCATGCGCCGCGAGATGGATGCGCTCGAAGCGACCGTCACTGTTCTGAAGAACATCTACGACGAGCACGCCGGGCTGCAGGACCGCTTCATCAACTGCGGGCGCGTCACCCCCGAGCTCGCCGCGCGCCTGGGGTTGATCGGAATCGCGGGACGCGCAAGCGGGCAGTCGTGGGACCTGCGCGTCGAATATCCGTGCGTGCCGTATCTCGAGCTCGAGGTGCGGATGGCCACCCACAGAAACGGCGACGTCGCCGCGCGCGTCACCGTGCGCTTCGAGGAGGTTTTCGAATCGCTGCGGCTGTGCCGCCTGATTCTCGACCGTCTGCCGCTGGGCGAGACGGCGGGGCCGGTCCCCGCGCCGGCGCAAGGGGCGTTCGGCGTGGGCTGGGTGGAAGGCTGGCGCGGCGAAGTGCTGGTCGCGCTCGAGGCGGGGCCGGACAGCCATATCCGCCGCTGCCATCCCCACGATCCGTCATGGCAGAACTGGCCGCTGCTCGAGCACGCGGTGATCGGGAACATCGTGCCGGACTTCCCGCTCATCAACAAGTCGTTCAACCTGTCCTACAGCGGCCAAGACCTGTGAGCTCAGACTCCAACCGCAGAGGACGCCGAGGACGCGGAGGATCGCGGAGGGAAACTGGTATTGGGCTGGTTCTCCTCTGCGTCCACTGCGTCCCCCGCGGTAAGAGGTTTGTATGTACCAACTGCTGAAGCAGATCGCCGTCGTGGGGATCAAGACCGAGGCGCCGCCGCAGCCGGACGAGGCGCTGCGCGTGACCTCGGAGCGGCTGCGCGCGGATGTCCTGCGTTACCTCGACGGCGCGCTCGCCATCCGTCACGTGGACGCCGGCTCGTGCAACGGCTGCGAGCTGGAAATCAACATGCTCAATAACCCTTACTACAACCTTGAGGGACTGGGCATCAAGTTCGTCGCCAGCCCGCGCCACGCCGACATGCTGCTGGTGACGGGACCGGTGTCGCGGCACATGGAGGCGGCGCTGAAGCGCACCTACGACGCGACGCCGGATCCGAAGCTGGGGGTGGCGATTGGCGACTGCGGCTGCACGGGCGGCATCTTCGGCGAGAGCTACGCGAGCTGCGGGCGGGTATCGAACGTGATCCCGGTGGACGTCGCGGTGCCGGGCTGCCCGCCGACGCCGCTCGCGATCATGCAGGGCATCCTGACCGCAATCAGCGCGAAGAAAGGCTAACCTCTCACCGCGGAGGACGCAGAG
>DAIDBG010000179.1 GCA_027310225.1 bacterium
GGCGAGGGCCGCCGAGCGCGGCGCGCTGCAGGACGTGGCGCCCACGCTGCTTGCCATGATGGGCCTGCTGCAGCCGCGCGAGATGACCGGGAAGTCCCTGATCAGCTTCTCGTGAGCCGCCTTTCGGACTTGGGTATCCGGCAGGAGCTTGTCCGACCCGGGGCCGGCAAATTCCTCCGCGCCGCCGGCATCTGTCTCGCCCTGCTTCTCGCGGCCGCCCCGGCCGCACCCGCAGCGGCGCCGTCCACGGCCAGGGAAAAGGAGCTGCGCGAGCTGCGCGGCCGGATCGAGGCGCTGCAGAAACGACTCGCCGGCGCCGAGGAAACCAAGAACGAGGCCGCCGACGCCTTGCGCGAGTCGGAACGCGCGATTTCCGACGCGAACCGCGCGCTGCGCGAGCTCGGGAGCCAGGCGCGCGAGATCAATCAGCAAGTGGCGGACCTGCGCGCCGAATCCGCCCGGCGCGAGGAGGCGCTGAAGGCGCAGCAGGCACTGCTTGCGCGCCTGCTCTACCAGCACTACCTCGGCGGACGAGCCGAGCCGCTGAAGCTCCTGCTGAGCCGCGAGGACCCCAACCAGATCGCGCGGCAACTGCACTACTTCGGTTATATCTCCCGCGCGCGCGCCGGGCTGATCGCGGAACTGCGCGCGGGCCTCGCCCGGGTCCGGCAGCTGGCGCAGGAGACGGAACAGAAGGCGGCGGAGCTCGCCGCCGTCACCGCCGAACAACGCATGCAGCGCGGCCGTCTCGAGCGCGAAAAACGCGCACGCGGCCAGATGCTCACGAGGATCTCGCGCGATATCGAGCGCCAGCGGCGCCAGATCGGCACGCTCCAGCGCAACGAGAACCGGCTGGCGCGGCTGGTGGAACAGCTCTCGCGGCTGGTCGCCCGCGAGAAGCCCGCGCGGCGGCTCAGAAACGAGCGGACGCCGGACGGCTCCGCCGACGGCAGCCCGTTCGGGGAGCTGAAAGGGCGGCTGCGCCTCCCGGTCCGTGGGGAACTCGCCAACCGCTTCGGCAGTCCACGCTCCGACGGCGGAGTGGTCTGGAAGGGGCTTTTCATCGCCGCGAAAGCAGGCGAAGAAGTGCGGGCGGTTGCCGCCGGGCGCGTGGTGTTCGCCGACTGGCTGCGCGGCTTCGGCAATCTGCTCATCATTGACCACGGCGACGCCTACATGAGCCTCTACGGCAACAACGAGGCCCTCTACAAGCAGGTCGGTGACTCCGTCCGCGGCGGCGAGACTCTGGGCATCGTGGGCAATAGCGGCGGCAACGCCGATTCGGGTTTATACTTCGAGCTTCGGTATCAGGGTAAGCCGCTGGATCCCCTGTCCTGGGTCAGCGTCAAGTGACAGAACAGTGTGGCAACCCCTTGCCGGGATTGGCTTTTCGCGCCCCGACTGACGGGTTGAGTGATTGGATATTCGGGAGTTGGCAATGCGTAACAAGCTGCATCAAACCGGGTTGATCGCCATCGGCGTCCTGATCGGCGTCGCGGTGAGCCTCAATTTCTCGGCGGTGGCGCAGAAGGAGGCGGCGACCGGCCCGCTGCCGATCGAAGAGCTGCGCGCGTTCACCGAAGTGTTCGGCCGCGTCAAGAGCGACTACGTCGAGCCGGTGGACGACAAGAAGCTGATCACCGAGGCCATCAACGGCATGCTGACCGGGCTTGACCCCCACTCGGCCTACCTCGACCAGGAGGCGTTCCGGGAACTGCAGGTCGGCACTCAGGGCGAGTTCGGCGGGCTGGGCATCGAAGTGGGGATGGAAGACGGTTTCGTGAAAGTCGTCGCCCCGATTGACGACACCCCGGCTGCGCGCGCAGGCGTCAAGCCCGGGGACCTGATCGTGAAGCTCGACGAGACGTCGGTGAAGGGCATGACGCTCAACGACGCGGTGAAGCGCATGCGCGGCAAGCCCAACACCCAGATCACGCTCACCATCGTGCGCCAGGGCGAGGCGAAACCGATCGTGGTTACGCTCACGCGCGCCGTCATCAAGGTCCAGAGCGTCAAATCCACGCTGATCGAGCCGGGCTACGCTTATTTCCGCGTCAGCCAGTTCCAGGAGCGCACCGGCGAGACGCTGGCGCGCTCGATCGAGAAGCTGTTCAAGGAAAACCAGGGGCCGATGAAGGGCATCGTGCTCGACTTGCGCAACGATCCCGGCGGATTGCTGAACGGTGCCGTGGCGGTTTCCGCCGCGTTCCTGCCGGCGGGGTCGCTGGTGGTGTACACCGACGGGCGCACCGAGGATTCGAAGATGAGGCTCAATGCGAGCCCCGAGTACTACCTGCGCGGCCGCCTGAAGGAAGACTACATCCGGAAGCTCCCGGCGGAGGCGAAGACGGTGCCGATGGTGGTGCTGGTGAACGGCGGTTCGGCGTCGGCCTCGGAGATCGTCGCGGGTGCATTGCAGGACTACAAGCGCGCGGTGATCATGGGCCAGCAGACCTTCGGCAAGGGCTCGGTGCAGACCATCCTGCCGCTCGGCAACAACACCGCGATCAAGCTCACCACGGCGCGCTACTACACACCCAAAGGGCGCTCGATCCAGGCGAAGGGCATCGTGCCCGACATCCCGCTCGACGACGGCAGCTCGGACCGGACCGCCGCGCTCAAGCTGCGCGAGGCCGATCTCACCAAGAGTCTCACCAACAACAACAAGGACAAGGAAGAAGAAAAGATCAAGGCGGCCGCGGCGGCCGAGCAGTTCAATTTCACGCCCGCGCCGCGCCCCAAGGACATTGACGAGAAGCTGCTCAGGCCCCAGCCCGGCGAGATCGTGTCGAAGAACGATTACGAGCTCAACCAGGCGCTCGCCTTCCTCAGGAGCCGCAGCGGCGCCAAGACGAACTGAGCCGGCGCAGGAAGACGCCATGCCGAGAGACGCCCGGCGCCCGCCGGGTGTCCTGTTGTACACTCGCCTCACCCCTCACGCCTCACGGTCCCGTGAACGACGACCAGCTCCTGCGC
>DAIDBG010000196.1 GCA_027310225.1 bacterium
GCGATCTCCGCCAGCATCATCCTGAGCATCAGCTGATCGGTGAGCTCGACATCGGGCAGCAGCGGCTGGCGCGGCTCGGGTTTCGCCACCACCACGCGCGGCACCGGCTGCGCCCCGCCCTTCGCGGGGGCGTCGCCGCCCTGCTGCACACGCGGCGGCGGCTGCGCACAGGCGGCGAGGGCGGTGAAAATCAACCAGACCGGAAGGCGATGCGGCGTCATGACGCGGGCAGAAGGCGTAGCGGAACGGTCAGCGGGACGGCGACAGCTGCTTCATAAACCGTTACAGTTTAGGTATATTTCGACTACTCCACAAGCCGCGAATTCCCGCCACCGAAGCCAGCGAAGATGCCGGAACACGAAGCGGCCACCACGATATCTGCGCGCGGATTGACCCGCAGTTTCGGCAGCCACATCGCCGTGAACAACCTCACGCTGGAGCTGAAGCGCGGCGAGGTGCTCGGCTTCCTCGGGCCGAACGGCGCCGGCAAGACCACCACCATGCAGATGCTGACGGGCAACCTCGCGCCCTCGCGCGGCGCAATCAGCATCTGCGGCGTTGATCTTCTGGAGGAGCCAGCCGCCGCCAAGGCGCGCATCGGCTACCTGCCGGAAGTGCCGCCGCTCTACCGCGAGCTGACCGTGGACGAGTACCTGATGCTGGCCGCCAAGCTGCACCGGGTGCCGAAGGCCCACCGCCGCGAGGCAATCGCGGCCGCCCGTCATCGCTGCGGACTCGCCGAGGTCGGCAAGAAGCTGATCGGCACGCTCTCCAAGGGCTACCAGCAGCGCGTCGGCATCGCGCAGGCGATCGTTCACGGACCGGAGGTCGTGATTCTGGACGAGCCCACGGTGGGGCTCGATCCCAACCAGATCCGCGAGATCCGCGGATTGATCCGCGAACTGGGCGGCGCCCACAGCGTGATCCTTTCCACCCATATCCTGCCAGAAGTGGAAGCGGTGTGCGACCGGGTGCAGATCATGCACCACGGCAACCTCGTTTACGGCGACACCATCGCCGCGCTCAAGCAGTTCGAGAGCGGCGCCACCGTGCTGCTGGGGCTGCGCCGCCCGCCGGCGCTCGGGGAACTTGCCGCGGTGCCGGGCGTGGCGGCGGCCGCGTGCGTCGAGCCGACGCTGTTCCGGCTGCAGTTCACCCCGGGCGGGGACTCCACCGAGACGCTGGTCGCTCACGCAGTGGCGCGCGGCTGGGGCCTTTATCAACTGAAACCCGCGCAGACCAGCCTGGAAGACGTGTTCGTCAACCTCACCCGTCGCGAGGAAGCAAATTGAACCGCCAAGACGACACAGCCTCTCGCCGCAGAGGACCCCGTTAGAGGCGCAGCCTCTAACCCCGATTATTCATGAACAGGGATTCTCGTGCAGAGTCACAAGACACTTCGTCACGCACGTATCGTCGGAGCATCCTGTGCTTGTGAATAATCGGGGCTAACGGAGAGGACGCCGAGGATGCGCCCAGGAAAACCAAGACAATAATGAAGCCACAGATGAACGCCGACAAACACAGATGCAAACAGGAACGAGTCGAATCACGACCCACGAATCACGAACCACGGAAATGAAATGATCTTCACGATAGCGGGCAAGGAGCTGAGGGCGTTGTTCGCTTCGCCGCTCGCCTGGGTGGTGCTCACGGTGATGCAGATCATCACCGGCTACGCTTTTCTCCGCCGGCTGGACGATTTCCTGCAGATGCAGCCGCAGCTCTCGCAGACGGCCAGCCCGCCCGGTGCGACCGAGCTGGTGGCTTCGCCCGTTTTCGGCACCGCAGCGGCGCTGCTGCTGTTCGCGATCCCGATCCTGGCGATGCGGCTGATCGCGGAGGAGCGTCGCAACCAGACCATGGTGCTGCTGGTGTCGGCCCCGGTCTCGATGAGCGAGATCGTGCTCGGCAAGTTCCTCGGCCTGATGGCGTTCCTGCTCGCGATCGTGGCGCTCACCGCGCTGATGCCGCTCTCGCTCGCCGGCGCCACGCGGCTCGACTACGGGCTGCTCGCGAGCCTCGCAGCGGGCCTCGCACTGCTTGCCGCGAGCTTCGCCGCGGTGAGCCTGTTCATCTCGTGCCTCACCGTGCACCCCGTGGCGGCAGCGGTCGGGGCGTTTGCGGCACTGCTCGGCATGATGCTCACGGGAGAGGCGGCGGGCGACGGCCTGCGCGCCCGCGGCTGGTCGGTGGTCGCCAGCCTCGCCCAGGTGCTGTCGCCGGGCAGGAACTTCGAGCCGTTCGGCAAGGGCCTGTTCGACAGTTACGCCGTCGCCAGCTCGGCTCTGCTGATCGCCGTGTTCCTCGCGCTGGCGATCCGCCAGCTCGACGCGCAGCGGCTCAGGGGATGAGATGGAGATCACGCGCAGGCTGCGGCTGCAACTGCTGGCGCACCACGGCGTATTCGTGGTGCTGCTGGTCACGGCGGCGGCGCTGCTCGCTTGGCTCGCGCACGAGTACCGCTTCGAGCGCGACCTCACGTTTGGTTACCGCAACACGCTCTCGCCCGCCACCCTCGAGGTGCTGAGACGGATGGACGCGCCGGTCGCCGTCACCGCCTACGCCGTGGCGAAGGACGCGCGCGGCGAGGACCTGCACCGCCAGATCCGGGAATTTCTGCAGCCGTACCAGCGCGCCAAGCCCGACATCGCGCTCACGCTGGTGGATCCGCGCGAGCAGCCCAGGGCGGCGGCGGCGGCCGGCGTGCGCGCTCCGGTCGAGCTCGTGGTCGAGTACAAGCGCAGGAGCGAGCGCGTGACCGAGTTCAGCGAGCAGGCGTTCACCAACGTGCTGATGCGGCTCGTGCGCGGCGCCGAGCGCCTCGTGCTGTGGCTCGACGGGAATGGCGAGAGAAGGCTCGATGGGGCGGCCAATTATGACCTGGGGGATTTCGGGCGGCAGCTGCAGTTGCGGGGCTTCCGGGTGAACAGCGTCAACCTGGCGCTCGCCCAGGAGGTGCCGGCGAACGCGGCGCTGCTGATGATCGCCAGTCCGCAGGTTGATCTGCTGGCGGCCGAGGTCGAGAAAATCAGGCGCTACCTCGCCGGCGGCGGCAACTTGCTGTGGCTGATTGACCCGGAGCCGCTGCGCGGGCTGCAGCCCGTCGCCGAAATGCTCGGGCTGGTGCTGACGCCCGGCGTGGTGACGGACCCGGGGGCGGCGCGCTACAACGCCGCGCCCAGCATCGCGGTGGCGGCGCTCTACGGCCGCCACGCCATCACCGACGGCTTCCGCCTGATCACGGTGTTCCCACAGGCGCGCCAGATCGGCACCATCGAAAGCGAAGAATGGCGCATCCAGCCGCTCATCGAGGTCGCGCCGCGCGGCTGCGTCAAGACCGGCGGGGCCGTCAGCGAATGTGACCGGGACCGCGACATTCCCGGGCCGATCACGATCGCCGCGGCTTTCGAGCGCGCCGTCGGCGACAGGCAGCAGCGCGTAGTGGTGGTGGGGAACGGAAATTTCCTGTCCAACACGTTCCTGGGCAACGGCGGCAATCTCGACCTCGGCGTCAACATTGTCAACTGGCTCGCCGGCGACGACCGTCTGATCACGGTCCAGCCGCGGCTGGCCGCCGATCGCAGTCTCACCCTCGATCAGGTCACCCTCTACCTCATCGCCTTCAGTTTCCTGTTCGTGCTGCCGCTCGCCTTCACGATCACCGGCGCGGTGATCTGGTGGCGGCGGCGCAAGATATGAGGCGGGCGCTGTGGACGAACGTGCTGCTGCTCGCCGCGGTGGCGGCGCTCGCGTTGTTCGTCTATCTCAAGCCGGAGAGCGGCGCGCCCGTCGAATACGCCCTCTCCACGCTCAAGCCGGAAACCGCGGTGTCAATCAGGATCGAGCGCGAAGGGGCCGCGCCGGTCGTGCTCGAGCGGCGACAAGGCGCGTGGCTCCTCTCGGCCCCGTTTCGCGCGCGCGCCGGGGAGTTCATGGTGGAGCGCCTGCTCGAGATCCTGACGGCGAAGTCCGCGCGCCGCTGGACCGCCGCCGACCTCGCGCGCTTCGATCTGGAGCGGCCGGAAGCACGCCTGACGATAGACGGTCAGGCTTTCGATTACGGCGTGGTGAACGCGGTGACGCGCGAGCAGTACGTGCTGACCGCCGGCGCGGTTTATGTAGTTCACCCGCGTTACGGTGCGGCCCTGCCCGGCACCGCCGCGGAACTGGTAAGCCGCCAGCCGCTCGGCCCCGGCGAGCAGCCGGTGCGCATCCAACTGCCCGACTTCACGGTCGAGCGGCGCGACGGCAAATGGACGCTTGCCCCGGCTGCGGAAGATCTCAGCCAAGACGACCTTGTCCGCTGGGTGGACGAATGGCGGCTCGCCAGCGCGCTGCGCGTCGAGCCCTACGCGGGGGGCAGAGCGCAAGGCGAGATCAAGCTCCAATTGAAGAACGGCAGCGGCCTTACGCTCGGCATCCTGAACCGCCGGCCGGAGCTGGTGCTGGTGCGGCCCGACGAGCAGCTGCAGTATTACTTCGGCGCCGGGAGCGCGCAGCGCCTGCTCTCCCCGCCGGGAACCGGCGTCCGCAGCGAGGCCACGGTCAAGAAGTAAGTCGCGAATCGCGGTGCAGTCCTCCCCTCCTGCCGGAGGAGGGGTGCCCGCTGCCGAGCAGAAAGGGCGTGCGCTTGTCGAGCGGTTCTCCCCTCCTGCCGGAGGAGGGGTGCCTGCGAAGCAGGCGGGGTGGTGTGAGGATTTCCCTCGTCCCTCCGCCTTCATCCCTCATGAATCCTGAATGCTCCGTATGCCTGAACTCCCGGAGGTAGAAACGACCAGGCGCGGTCTGGAGCCGCTGCTGGTGGGCCAGCGCATACACACTGCGATCGTGCGCAATCGCACCCTGCGCCAGCCGGTGCCGCGCGGGCTGCCGCAGCGGCTGGCCGGCGCCACGATCCGCTCGCTTGCGCGGCGCGGCAAGTATCTGCTGGTGGATTGCGGTACCGGCACTCTCATCTTACATCTCGGCATGTCGGGAAGACTGTGGGTGGTGCGGGACGGCGCGGCGCCGGCTCCACACGATCATTTCGATCTCGTGCTGGACAACGGCACGGTGGTGCGGCTGCGCGATCCACGGCGCTTCGGCCTCGTGCTCTGGCAGGCGGGTGACGCGCTGGCGCACCCCCTGCTCGCGGATATCGGCCCCGAGCCGCTCTCCGACGACTTCAGCGGAAGCGCGCTTTACACCGGCACGCGCGGCCGCAGCGCCGCCATCAAGCACGTGCTGATGGACAGCCGCGTGGTGGCGGGCCTGGGCAATATCTACGCCAATGAAGCATTATTCCGCGCCGGCATCCACCCGCGCACCGCCGCCGGCAGGCTCTCGCGCGACCGCTGCGCGGTGCTGGCGGACAAGATACGCAAGACGTTGGAGCAGGCGATCGTCGCGGGAGGCAGCAGCCTGCGCGACTACATAGGCAGCGATGGCGTCGCCGGCAACTTCCAGAACCAGTTCATGGTTTACGACCGGGCCGGCGAGCCGTGCCGCCGCTGCGGCGCGATGATCAAGGGCATCCGGCAGGGACAGCGCTCCACTTTCTATTGCCCGATCTGTCAGCGCCGCTGACGGATCGGAAGAGGCGTGACTGATGATGTGACGGGTACAACGAGACTGGTGAGGTGTGTTCGCCCTGATTGCTCGCTCACCACGCCTTTTCAGTCATGCTTCATCAGTCACGCTCTTCGAAGCAGTCAGCTTGAGATACTTCGCGAACAGCTGCTCCTCCGTCTCCACGAAGTCCGGGTCGAGGGGGATGCAGTCCACGGGGCACACCTTGCGGCACTGCGGCTCCGCGAAGTGCCCGACGCACTCGGTGCAGCGGTGCGGGTCAATGACGTAGATCTCCTCGCCCTGCGAGATCGCGTCATTCGGGCACTCCGGCTCGCACACGTCGCAGTTGATGCACTCGTCGGTGATCTTCAGCGCCATCGTTACTTGCCGCCGAGCTGCCTGATCTTGGCCGCGAGCTGCCTGGCGACATGGGGCGGCACGAAGCTGCTCACGTCGCCGCCGAGGATCGAGATCTCGCGCACGATCGTCGCCGAAATGAACATGTATTGCTCTCCGGGCGTCAGAAATACCGTTTCGACATCGGGATACATCCCGCGGTTCATTCCGGCAAGCTGGAACTCGTATTCGAAGTCGGACACCGCGCGCAGGCCGCGGACCACCACCCGCGCCTTGTGCTTCTGGACGAATTTCATGAGCAGGCCGGAGAATCCCACCACTTCGACGTTCCCGAGGTCCTTCAGCACCTCGCGCGCCATCTCCACGCGCTCGTCGCAGGTAAAGAAGGGACGCTTGGCGCTGCTGTCGGCGACCGCCACGATCAACTGGTCGAACAGCCGGGACGCCCGCCGCACCAGGTCCTCGTGGCCGAGCGTGATCGGGTCGAAAGTCCCCGGGTAAACCGCCTTGTGGTTCATTGTGGGGCCCTTTTCAGTAGTTGGTATCGGACCTGCCCGGCCTGGCCGCTTCGCCACGTCTCCCAGCCCGGCGGCGCCTTGGCGCGCCCCGCGCTCTCGCAGTAAACCAGCGCGTCCGGGGCAAGGCGCGGCAGCAGCAGCGGCGCCACCCGCGGCCAGTAATCGCTGCGGTACGGCGGATCAACGAAGACGACGTCATAGACGCCGGCGCCGGCGCGCAGGAATTCTAGCGCATCCGCTCTCCTGAGTTCCACTGCGGCGGCGCCGAGCGCCGCGCGACTCGCCTGCAGCGCGCGGAACACCGCCGCATCGCGTTCGACCATCACCACCCGCCGCGCGCCGCGCGATGCGGCCTCGAAACCCAGCGCCCCGCTTCCGGCGAAGAGGTCGAGACAGGCCTTCCCGGTGAGATCCTGTCCGAGCCAGTTGAAGAGGGTTTCCCGCACGCGGTCGGGCGTCGGCCTCAAGTCCTTTCGCGGCGGGAACGAGATCAGCCGGCTGCGCCAGGCGCCGCCGATGATCCGCACCCGGTTTCTTCTCACGCCCGATCCCAGAACACTTCAGCCACAGAGCGCACAGAGAGAGGTCACAGAGACAAAATTCTCATTCTCTGCGATCTCCGTGCTGATACTCGACTGCCATCGGCGTTCATCAGTAGCTAATCAAGGC
>DAIDBG010000204.1 GCA_027310225.1 bacterium
GCCCTGGAAAAGGGGTACCGCGACGATCACGCCCGCGGCAAGAGACAGCAACACGGCGGGCGGCCCGGCGCGCTCGAAACCCGCCGTGAAGTTCCGCTCGGAGCCGAGACCGAGCGCCACCGCGGCAATGCCGAGGAAATAGGCGTACCACAGGGGATACTCGAGCAGGCTGTGCACGCCGATCACGCCCAGCAGCGCGAGCAGCCACCAGCGATCGAGGTCGAACGCGACGCGCTTCAACCCCCACAGCCAGAGCAGCGCCATGCCGACAACCAGCAACGCGCCCGCAAGGCCGGTTTCGGCGAGCAGCTGCAGCAGGATGTTGTGTGCATTGTTGAACGGCCAGCCCGCGATGGTCAGCCCGGACTGGGCGCGCTGCCCGAACTCCTGCCAGGCAAATTGCCCCCACCCCACCCCCAGGAGCGGTGATTGCAGGAACATCAGCCACGCCTCGCGCGTGATCTGCAGACGCTCGTTGACGCTTGCCGTCTCGGAGAACAGCCTTTGCACCGTGGTTACCGCGCCCCCCCGCGGCACCAGCCACGGCAGGCCCGCAAGCCATTGCGACACCAGGCTGCCGATGATGAACGTGGTCACGCAAACGAGCAGGCGCCTGCTGTCAACGTCGGCCCGCCGGGAAAACGGCAGCGCCAGGGCCAGCGTGAGCGTGAGGTACACCAGCACGCTGCGCGATCCCGACAGGCCGAGGATGAATGCGAGCGGCACGGCGCCGGCAACGGCCGCGGCGCCGCGCATTCGTCCCCGCGCGTAAAGATAGGCAAGGGAAGCGAATGCCAGCGCGATGTAATTGGCGAATTGATTGCGCTGGGCGAGGTTGCCGTACACCTCCTTCGCCCTCTTGGGCGCAATCAGCGGATCGAGCACGGTTGAAATCTGGAAATGCTGCGCCAATGCGACGATCGCGCTCAGGAAGCCGCCGGCGAAAAGAAACCACGCGAGCATCGTCACGACGGCGGTCATGCCGAACTCGCGCCGCAGATTGCGGGCCAGGATCATGAGCAGGCCCGCCCATCCCAGGTACAGCGCCGCCGTCAACGCCTGTCCCCCGTAGGTGACACGGCCGAGCCAATACTGCACCGCGAGGAGGGCGATGAGCCCCGAAAGGAAGAGCGTGATGAGGGGGCACGGCGCCTCCCGCCAGCAGCGCCGGTCGAGCAGCGCAGCCGATGCAACCAGGCCGAGGACGATGGCGAGCCATTCGCTGTAGAACGAGGTCAGCGGGTAGCGATGGATGGGCTGCAGGAACGGCAGCGTCCACAGCAGCCCGACCGCCGCGAGACCGCCATGCGCGGCCGTGAAGCGCGTCTGTGGGGGCATCGCGCTGGCAGCCCGGCTGTTCACTCAAACGCGCCGCACAGGGAAGAGATTGGTCACGGAGTCGCGGCGCGCGCGCGAATCTCCGCGCTTCTCGCCGCCGCCGATTCTAGCAGAGGCGTGAATTCACGCGGCTGGCGGAGCGCCAGCGCCGCGAGCTGCGGAATGACGCTCTGCAGCTCCGCCGGATAGACGCGCATCGCCCGCTCGAGCTGGGTGAGCGCCGCCTCGCGCTCGCCGGCGAGGGCGAGCAGCAGCGCCTGGCGATAGACCACCACGCTCACCGGCGCAAACCGCATCGCGCGCGAGTTGAGCTCGAGCTTTTCCTTCAACCGATCCTCGGAAACGGTGATGCCGTACGCCACCGCGAGCTCGGCATACGGCACGAGCAGCGGCTCGCGGTAGATGCGGGCGAGCGCTGCCGCAAACGCTTTCTCGTCCGGCGGGGAGGCGCCCCGTTCGGGCACGAACATCAGGCGCTCGAATTCGCGGTAGGGCGGCAGCACGGCGAGCAGGTTGACCCACCCCGCGACGAGGGCGAGCACGGCCAGCAGCCGGGCGGCGCCCGCGGGGCGGATCGGAATCGGCCGCTGCGCGCCGAGCCCCAGCAGGAACGCCGCGGGGCCGAGGAAATAGGCGTACCACAAAGGCAGCTCGAGCATGCTGTGGATGCCGATAACGGCAAGCAGCGCCAGCAGCCACCACCAGTCGAGATCGGGCCGCACGCGCCTCAGTCCCGCAAGCCAGTGCAGCGCTGCGCCGACGACGATCGCCGCTCCGATCACGCCGGTTTCCGCCATGAGCTGGAGCACGATGTTGTGCGCGTGGTTGAAGACGCCGGGGGCCGCCGTCGCACCGGTCGCCGCCTGATACAGAAAGTGATACCAGGCGAACTGTCCCCAGCCGGCGCCGAGCACGGGCGCCTGGAGAAACATTTCCCACGCTTCCCGCGCGAGCTGCAAGCGCGGCCCGATGCCGCCCGCTACCTGGAACAGGCGCTCCGCGGAAGTCGCCACCAGACCCGCAGCCGGGACCATGAACGGCAGCGTCGCCAGCCACTGCGCGGCGATGAAGCCGGGCAGCAGCCACAAAGCAAACACCAGGAGCCTGCGGCCTTCGGCAGCGGCGATCTGCCGGCGCAGCAGAAGTGCGAGGACGGTGAGCGCGCCGAGGTAAAGCCACGGGCTGCGCGAGCCGGAAAGCGCCAGCACCAGCAGGAACAGCGCAGCGCACGCGGCGCTCGGCGCACCGCGCAACCGGCCGCGGCCGTACAGGTAAGCCAGGGAGGCGAGTGCCAGCATCATGTACGCGGCGTAGTGGTTGGGCTGCCCGAGGTTGCCGTACACCGGCGCTGCATTTTTGCGCGCGACCAGGAAATCGAGCGGGATCGAAACGCGGTAATGCTGCAGCAGGCCGGCCAGCGCGCTGAGCAATCCTCCGGCAAGCAGGAACCACGCGAGCGTTGTCGCAATCGCCGTCACGCCGAGCTCGCGCTTGAGCGCCGGCGCGAGCAGCATCAGCAACACCGCCCACAGCAGGTAAAGCGTCGCAGTCAGCGCCTGTTCGTGGTACGGCACGCGCCCGAGCGCCACCTGCACGCCGAGCAGCGCAACCATCGCCAGGGGGGCGAGCGCCACCACCGGCAACGCGGCCCCGCGCCATGAACGCTTCCACGCGAGCAGCAGCGCCGCCGCCAGACCGAGCATGAACGCCAGCCATTCGCTGTAGAACAAGGTCAGGGGAAAACGGTGGTAGGGCTGCAGGAACGGCAGCACCCACGCCAGCCCGATGAAGATGAGGCTCGCGTACGGCAGAGCAAGCTTGCTGGCGCGTGTTCCGGGTTCCAAGTTCCAAGTTCCGGGTTCCGGGTTCCAAGTTCCGGGTTCCGGGTTCCAAGTTCCGGGTTCCAAGTTCCAAGTTCCGGGTTCCGGGTTCCGGGTTCCGGGTTGAACTTTGAACCTTGAAATCAGAATATACTAAAGCAGGCCGGCATCGCCGTAGAAAGCATATGGAATCATGAAGGTAACCCCCGTTCTGCTGATCGTGCTGGACGGTTTCGGGTATCGCGAGGAATGCGATTTCAACGCCATCTGCCAGGCGCGCAAGCCGCACTGGAACTTCCTGTGGGCGACGTATCCCCACACCGTCATAGACGCTTCGGAGAAATGGGTCGGCTTGCCTAGGGACCAGATGGGCAACTCGGAAGTCGGCCATATGAACATCGGTGCCGGCCGGGTGGTGTACCAGGACTACACCAGGATCGAGAGCGCGATCGAGACCGGCGAATTCTTCACGAATTCCGTCCTCCTCAAGGCGGTTGAGGCGGCGCGCGGGCCGGACCGCGCGCTGCACGTCCTCGGCCTGCTCTCACCGGGCGGCGTGCACAGCCACGAATCGCAGATCCACGCCCTGCTCGAACTGGCCGCGCGCGCCGGCGTCAAGAACGTCCGGCTCCACGCCTTTCTCGACGGGCGACACTCCGCCGAAGAGCGCCGGGGCCTCGCTCGTCGCGCTGCAGAAGAAGCTGGACGAGCTGAAAATCGGCACGATCGCCTCGATCTGCGGCCGCTACTACGCGATGGACCGCGACCAGCGCTGGGAGCGCGTGCAGCCCGCCTACGATCTCGTCACCCGGGGCCAGGCGGACTTCCGCGCCGCCACGGCGGTGGAAGGGCTTCACGCCGCCTACGCGCGCGGCGAGACCGACGAATTCGTGAAGGCGACCGCCATCGGCGGCCCCGCGCGCATGAACGACGGCGACGCGGTGGTGTTCATGAACTTCCGCGCGGACCGCGCGCGCCAGCTCACGCGCGCCCTGACCGATCCCGGTTTCAGGGGCTTTGCGCGCGGGCACGTTCCGAAGCTGGGCTACTATTGCACGCTCACCAGCTACGGCGGGGATTTCGCCCGCATCCCCGCGGCATTCCCGCCGCAGAGCGTCGAAAACGGATTCGGCGAGTACCTTTCCAGGCAGGGGCTGAAGCAGTTGCGCATCGCCGAGACCGAAAAGTACGCGCACGTCACCTATTTCTTCAACGGCGGTGTGGAGGCGCCGTATCCCGGCGAGGACCGCGTGCTGGTGCCCTCGCCCAAGGTCGCGACCTACGATCTCAAGCCCGAGATGAGCGCCTACGAAGTAACCGAAAAGCTGGTGGAGGCGATCAGGAGCCGCCGCTACGGCGCCATCGTCTGCAACTTCGCCAACGGCGACATGGTCGGGCACACCGGCAATCTTGCGGCGGCGACCCGCGCCATCGAGGTGCTCGACGAGTGCATCGGGCGCGCGGTGGCAGCGATGCAGGAGACCGGCGGCGAAGTGCTTATCACCGCGGACCACGGCAACGCGGAGACCATGCTCGATCCGGCGACCGGGCAGGCGCATACCGCGCACACGCTCAATCTCGTGCCCCTGCTCTACGTCGGCCGCAAGG
>DAIDBG010000219.1 GCA_027310225.1 bacterium
GAGAGCGCGGCGAAGCCGCCGAGGAGCGCGGCGCTCGGCACCGGGCGGCCGACGTGCTTCAGCGCGAGCTCGCTCGCCGGCACGGTGGCGAGCCGCTCGGGCCGGAAGCCGCGCACGAACTCGGCCACGCCGAGCGCCTCGAAGCTGCGCGTGGTGTTGATGAGGATGTAGCCCCCCGGGCGCCGCAACCCGCTGAAGACGTTGACCTGCAGCAGCAGCGAGGGGTCCTGGATGATCAGCGCGTCCGGCTCCACGATGGGTTCCCGCAGCCGTATCTCCCTGTCGTCAATGCGACAGAAAGCCACTACCGGCGCCCCGGTCCGTTCGGAGCCGAAACTGGGGAAAGCTTGTGCGTGCCGGCCCTCGAGGAACGCCGCGATGGAGAGCATTTCCGCCCCCGTCACCACGCCCTGTCCGCCGCGTCCGTGCAGGCGTATCTGGAACACCGAATCCTTCCTCCTTTGCTGCGCCGGCCCCGCCCCCAGCCCGTGGCCGTGCCGGTGCATCGGCCCGTAATCTAACCTTCGGGGGAGGAAGAGGTTTTGCGGTAGATCAAATCCCCGCGGAAATGGGGCCCCGCCGGGGTCAGCCGGCCGCCTGCTCCAGCAGGTCGCAGGCCTTCCCGGCGGCGTCTTCTTTTCCGACCTCTGCGCCCACGGCTGCGGCGCGCGCGGCGTAACCGGGAGCGAGCAGCAGCTTATCGAGCTCCGCGGCCATCGCATCGGCGGTCGCTTCGCGGAACGGCACGCTGCGCGCCACCCCGAGCCGCACCGTACGGCGCGCGTTGTCGGGCTGGTCGAACGAAACCGGAACGGCGAGCTGCGGCCGTGCGGCCGCGAGCGCCTGGGCGAGCGTGCCGATGCCGGCCGGATGGACCACCGCCGCCGCGCGCGGGAATACCCGCGAGTAGGGCAGATAGCCGAACGCCCCGACCTCCCGCGGAGCGGGCTTTGCCAGCGGTGCGCCGGTGAGGAGCAGGGCGCGGTGTCCCAGCCGCCGCGCGGCTTCGATCGCGTGTTCCCAGAACCCGCCCGCGATCATCACCGCCGACGAACCCAGGCCGAACACAACCGGCGGTTTGCCCGCGGCAAGAAACGCATCGAGCTCGGCCTGCACGCGGGGCTCGGGCGGCCGGCCGTCGTAGAGCGGGAAACCGCAGATCACGGTGTTCGGCGGCCAGTCGGCCTGCGGTGCGGCGAGCACGCGCGAGAACAGCGCGAGATTGAGCGCCGGCGAGTACTGGCCTTCGAGCTGGGCGATCCGGTCCGTGGGCGGCAATCCGAGTTCGGCGCGCAACGCCGCGAGTGGCTTCTCCCAGCGGCGGGCGGTCAGCCGCGCGAGCCCGAACGCGAACCGGTAGGGCGCGACACCGAGCCGGCGCACCGCCCTGAGCCACGGCGCGGGCGTGAACAGCGGCGGATCAATGGCGGAGAACAGGCTCATCGGCGAGAGCACGGACGACACCCACGGCAGGCCGCGCTTCGCGGCGACGAGCGGCCCGGTCAGCGCGAGCGGGTGCGTGACGAGAAGGTCCGCCCCTTCCGCCGCGCGGCAGAGATCGTCGTAGCTCGCGCGCACGTGCGGCATGAACAGGTGCCGAATCAGGTACTCGGGGCCGCTGCGCGGGTCGAGGAGACGCTCCACGAGCTGCATCCTGTCGCCGAACGCGTCCCTGCCCGGTCGCGTCGCGGCGAAGCCGATGCCCTCGGTTTCCACCGCGTCGCGGTAGCCGTCGAAGCTGGCGATCGCCGGACGGTGGCCGCGGCGCTTGAGCTCCCGCGCGAGCGCGAGATAGGGGTGCAGGTCGCCGAGCGATCCGAAGGTGGCGAACAGGATGCGTTTTGCTTTCGTGATCAGCCCTCGCGCTGCGCGCCGGGCCGGCCGTCCTCTATCGTGTAGGTCGCGAGCGTGCGTGCGCCCGAGGCCGGGTCGGTGACGTCGTCCACCGTGCGCAGGCGCATGACGCAGCTTCCTGCGGAGAGCTCGACGCTCGTATAGCCGCGGCGCGTGCTGTCGGCGAACTTGATGTGGGGGTTGTCGGCGCGCCAGGCCTCCAGGCTCTTCTGCGACAGCGCCTGCGAGGTGATCGAGGTGCCGACGATCTCAGTCGCCACCACCGGCGACCCGGGGTCGTCAAAATCGGTCTTGAGGTCCGCGACGACGAACATGTGCACGTCGCCGCCGATCACGACCGGGTTGGCGACCCGGTTCTCCGCGACGAATTTCAGCAGCCGCTCGCGTGCCTTCGGGTAGCCGTCCCAGCCGTCGGTCCAGAACGACCGCCCTTCTCCGGGCGCGCGGTCCACCCGTGCCATCAGGGTTTGCTGCGCGATCACGTTCCAGCGCGCGCCCGTGCCCGCCAGGCCGTCATGGAGCCACTGCTCCTGCGCCGCGCCGAGCATCGTGCGGCCGGGCGCCTGCAGGTCCGGGCATTCCTCCGCGGGCACGACATTGCCACCGCCGCGGCCGGGCCGGGGGCAGACCTGCTGCGAGCGGTACTGGCGGTCGTCGAGCACGTGGAAGCGGGCGAGGGCACCGAAATCCGCCCGCGTATGGATCCGCATATCGGGCCCGCGCGGCTGCATGCGCTTTGGCAGCGGCATGTGCTCGTAGTAGGCCTGATAGGCCGCGGCGCGGCGCATGAGAAATACCGCGGGCGGGTCGCGATCCTGGGAGCGGTCGGCCGCGTAATCGTTGTCCACCTCGTGATCGTCCCACGTGACGAGCCAGGGAAACGCGGCGTGCGCGGATTGCAGGTTCAGGTCGGTTTTGTAGAGCGCGTGACGGTTGCGGTACTCCTCCAGCGTGATCGGCTCCTCCGTCCCGTGCTTGCGCACGTGCCGGCGGCCCCAGGAGGATTCGTAGATATAGTCGCCGAGGTGGACCACGAGGTCGAGGTCTTCACCCGCCAGGTGGCGGTAGGCGGCGTAATAGCCCTGCTCGTACTGCTGGCAGGAAGCGAACGCGAAGCGCAACCGCTCCGGCGCGGCACCCGCCGCGGGCGCGGTGCGGGTCCTTCCCGTCGGGCTCACCGCCCCGCCGGCGTGAAAGCGGTAGAAGTAATGGCGCGCCGGCTCGAGCCCCGCCACCTCGGCGTGTACCGAGTGCGCCCACCGGGGCCCGGCGGCTTCCTTCCCCCGCCGCACGATGTTGCGGAATGCCTCGTCGGTCGCGACCTCCCAGGCCACCTCGACTGCGGCCCGCGGCATGCCCCCGCCCGCCGTCAGCGGCTCGGGCGCGAGCCGCGTCCACAGCACCACGCCCTCCGGTGCGGGGTACCCTGAGGCCACGCCCAAGGCAAAGGGGTCGTTCTCGAAGCGGGGCTGGGCGAGGAGACGGGTGAAGGGCGCGAAGGCCGCGAGACTTGCGGCGCCGGTCAGGAACTGACGGCGGGACATCGGCATGCCGCGTACTATAACGCGCGAGCGTTGCGGTGCGCTGACAAGAGGGATTTTGCCGGCCTTCGCGCCGGCAAAATCCCTGAAGAAAGAATAAAATGAATTTCCTGTTCAATTGACCTTCGCCCATCGAGGTGCGCTTTTTGTCCTGCGGTTTCATGAAGAGTTTTCACCGGGATATCAGGTGAAAACTCTTAACATCATCGGCTCGGGGCGGGTCGGCCGCACCTGCGGCGGGCTGTGGGCGAAGGCGCGCGTGTTCGAGATTCAGGATGTGCTCACGCGCTCGCGCGCGAGCGCGGGCGAGGCGGTGAAATTCATCGGGGCAGGCTGCGCCGTCGGCCGCCTGGACGAAATGCGCCCGGCCGACGTGTGGATGATCGCGACGCGCGACGACGCCATCGTGCCGAGCTGCGCGGCGCTCGCCGGCTCGGGGAAACTCGTTCCCGACGATATCGTGTTCCACGTGAGCGGGGCGACGCCCTCGAGCGATCTCGGGGCGGCGCGGGAATGCGGCGCGCTCATCGCGAGCGTGCACCCGATCAAGACCTTCACCGACGCCGGGCAGGCGAGCCGCACGTTCAGCGGCACGTTTTGCAGCGCCGAGGGCGACCGGGAGGCGCTGAAGGTGCTCAAGCCCGCGTTCGAGAAGATCGGCGCGAAAGTCTTCGGCATCGCCGTCGAGCTCAAGCGCGTTTACCACGCCGGCGGCGTGTTCGCGTGCAATTACCTGGTTGCGCTGATCGAAGCGGCGCTGCGGGCGCACGAGAAAGCGGGCATTCCGCGCGCGGCCTCGCTCGAGGCCCTCGAGCCGATGGTGCGCGAAACGGTGGACGCGATCTTCGAGAAGGGGCCGGCGCGGGCGCTGACCGGCCCGATCTCCCGCGGCGACGTGGAAGCGGTGAGGCGCCAGCTCGCCGCGGTCCGGGAGTGGGACCGCGGCATGGCGGAACTCTATCGCGGGCTGGGCCTGCTCGCCGTCGCGCTCGCGGAGACCGACGCCAGGCTCGACGCCGCGCGCGCCGCCGAGCTGCGGGCAGCGCTCTCCGCCAGGTAAAATCAGCCACAGGGGAATGCGTTTTAACGCTGTTTGAGACGGGTTTTCGTCGTTCTGTGCCTTTGAAAACTGTCACCGGCAGGCATGCGGATCCGCGCAAGGGGCGCGGCGCGGGCATCAATCCCGAGGGCCGCTTCGAAACCGTGACGCGCGGAGCGTACGACGACGGATGGAATACGCCGCCCGAGGACGAGCTGCCGCCGCTCAAAACGTACGTCACGGCCGAGCGCGTGGCGGGCCTCATCTCGCGCAACGACTCGCCGGACATCCCGTTCACGCAATCCCTCAATCCCTATCAGGGCTGCGAGCATGGATGCCCTTATTGTTTTGCCCGCCCGACTCATGCCTACCGCAACCTCTCGCCCGGCATCGATTTCGAGACGCGGCTGTTCGCGAAGGTCAACGCCGCGGAGAAGCTGCGCGAGGAGCTGTCGCGCCCCGGCTACCGCTGCGAGGTGATCTCGATCGGCGCGAACACCGATCCCTACCAGCCGATCGAGCGCAAGCACCGGATCACGCGCGGCATCCTCGAGGTGTGCGCCGAGTTCAACCAGCCGATCGGCATCGTCACCAAGAATGCGCTGGTCGAGCGCGATCTCGACTTCCTGGTCCCGATGGCGGAGAAGAACCTCGTCAACGTTTTCATCTCGCTCAACAACCTCGACCACGATCTCGCGCGCCGGCTCGAGCCGCGCTGCTCGGCGCCCGCGCGGCGCCTCCAGGCGATGAGGAGAGTGAGCGAGGCGGGGGTCCCCGTGGGCGTGCTGGTCGCGCCGGTGATCCCGTTTCTCACCGACCACCAGATCGAGCCGGTGCTGGAAGCGGCGTGGGCGCATGGCGCGCGCCAGGCGGGCTACGTCCTCCTGCGGCTGCCGTGGGAGGTGAAGGACATCTTCAAGGACTGGCTGGAGCGCCACTATCCGTTGAAGGCGAAGCACGTGATGAGCCGCGTGCACGCGATGCGCGGCGGACGGGACAACGACCCGAACTTCGGCAGCCGCATGAAGGGCGAGGGCGGGCTCGCGCGCCTGCTCGCGCAGCGCTTCAAGCAGGCGTGCGAGCGGCTCGGTTTCAACGCCGGCGGCCGCAACCGCGCGCTCGATACCACGCGGTTCCGGGCGCCGGCGCGCTCCGGACAGATGTCCCTGTTCTGAAGAGTGAAGGGGGAAGGAGCAAGCGATGAAGGCACGAGGATGGCGGTGATCGCAGCCGGCGTGGCGCTGGCCGGCAAGCCCGGTGCGGTTCCGCTAATCGGTCTTGAAGCCGGTCGCTTTGATCACCGGGATGAACCGCTCGCGCTCCTGGTTGACGAAGCGTTGCGCTTTTTCGGGGCTGGAGTCCAGCGCCGGCTCGAACCCGGACTGGGTCAGGGTTTTCTGGAAACCTTCCTCGGCGAGTGCTTTGCGCGTGGCCTGCGAAAGTCGTTCGATGATGGGCTTCGGCGTTCCGGCCGGTGCAAACAGGCCGTTGAACATCTGGGCAATCATGTTCGGCAGGGTTTCGACCGCGGCCGGGATGTCGGGCGCCGCCTTGAGGCGCGTTGGCGCATTCACCGCCAGGATGCGAACCTTCCCGGACCGATGCAGATTGAGCAACTGAGCGGTCACGTTGGGCGTCATCATCGGAAGGTAGCCGCCGACGAGGTCGGCGATTCCCAGACCCACGCCCTTGTAAGGAACGTGCACGATGTCGAGGCCGCCGGCGAGCTGCTTGAACATCTCGCCGGAGAGATTGGTCAAGGTCCCCGCCCCGGCGGACCCGTACGAAAGCTTGCCGGGATTCGCCCGGGCGTAGCCGATGAGCTGCTTCAGGTTCCGCGCGGGCACCGAGGGATGAACGATGATTGACGTCGCCGAGAGGGCGATCATGTCAACCGTCACGAAGTCCTTGACCGGGTCGTACGGCGGGCGGCTCATCACTGCCGGGTTGAGAATCTGCGTGCTGGTGTTGCCGAGCAGCAGGGTGTAGCCGTCGGGCTGGCCGCGCGCGGCTTCCGCTGCGCCGAGCGACGGCCCCACCTTCTCCACCCAGAGGCGGCCGATCACATCCACCACGCCGCCGGGCGGGAACGGAACGACCAGCTTGATCGGCCTCGTGGGATATGGCGCCTGCGCGAATGCCCCGAACGGCGACAGCGCGGACGCTGCAACCGAGGCTAGCGCGAATGCCAGTGATTTGCGTCGGTTCATGAGCTGCTCCCCCGCCAGATCCAGTTTATCGAACGCATGGCGATTCTTTCACATTTTTTGTCGGTGCCCGGCGAGCAGGCGCGCGAGCTCGGCGGCGTCGGAGAGCTTCTCCAGGCCCAGCAGCGCGTCGCGCAGGCGCGCGACCCGCTCGCGCGGAAAAGCCCCGGCGGCGAGCTTCTCGAATTTCTCGACGATGTCGACATCGGAGGCGAAGCATTTCTCGCTGCCGCGCGCGGCTTCCACCGTGCGCTCCATTCTCGTCCCATCCTTCAGCCGCGCCTCGACCCGCACCCTGTGGCGGAAGGAGGCGCCTTTCGCGGTGATGGCCTTGTCGTGCCGCACTTCGACCTTCGCGGCGAGCGCCATGCGCTCGGGATCGGCGACCTTGTCCTCGGTGAACTGCTCGACGAAGCAATCGCCCTCGATGAGGAAGGTCGCGACGCAGTAGGGGAGATTGAGCTGGGCGGAGGTGAGTCCCAGCGGAACGTATTTCCAGCCGACGTGATCCACGGTCACTTGTGACCCGTGAATCACGATCTGCTCCACGTCCCTCGCGCTGAATGGCCGTTCTTTCTGCATGTCGCGGATCGCATCGAGCGTGGTGTGATTGCTGCCCACGCAAGCGTAGAACTTGAGCGCCACGCCCATGGTCTGCCAGGTCGTGCCGAGCCCGGCCGTGAGCTCCTTCAGGTTGAAGCGGTCGGCCGAGCGCGAGAAGGTGGTGCAGAAGCCGCCGTACTCGGCTTCGAGCACGTTCACGATACCGGTGAAGCCCGCCTCCGCGAACAGCGCGCCGTAGAGCCCGCTCTGGGCGGAACGGCCGGCGTGCATGCGCTTCACCATCGCGCCGTACTGCGCGGCCATCAGCCCCGCGGCCTGCGTGCCGGCGATGCCGAGGGCGTGCACCGTTTTCTCCGCGTCGAGCCCGAGGCCGCGCGCGGCGCCCGCCGCGGCGGAGAATACGCCGAGCGTCGCGCCCGAGTGCCAGCCCTGGCCGATGTGCCCGGGACCCATGCAGAGACCGACGCGCGGGCCGATCTCGTATCCGGCCACCGCGGCGGTGATGAACTCCTTGCCGTTCATGCCGGGCTTCGACTCGCTCACGGCAACCAGCGCCGGCAGCACCACCGCGCCGACGTGCAGGACGCCGGCGCGATGCACATCGTCGAGCTCGAAGCCCTGCACTGCGGTGCCGTTCACGAGCGCTGCGTGCGGCGCGGAGAGCCTCCCGTCGGTGCCCCACACGGCGCAGGCGCGCGTGGCATCCAGCGCTCCGAGCTTTTCCTGAAGGATGCGGCACCACTCGGTGCCCGCTCCGTAGAGCGCGCAGCCGAAGGAATCAAGGATCAGCAGCTTGATGCGCTGTCTGACTTCCTCCGGGATCGCCTCGTACTCGAGGCCGGAAACGAATTCCGCGATGCCGCGGGTGTAAGGGTTGTCGCTGCTGGCTTCGTGGGTCATAGGGGAATCCGCTGAGGGAAGTATTTCGCCTGCGGATAAAGAATGCAACCCCTGCCGGTTCCGGAAGTTCTGACCACCTCGGTGCCCCGGGCGGGGCGCGGGGTAGCACGCATCTGCTTCGAAGTGGGTGTGGTGACGAGATCGAAGGTAGGCGCGATGCCGTCACGACGCGGAGCGCAGCAGGTATTGCGCACGATGGTGGCGAGGTCTGCGATGGCAGCAACTGCCCTCGAAGTAGCTTGAAGATCAGGCCCGGGCGAGGACGATGGCGGCGGTGGCGACGATGTCCTCCACGCTCGCGCCGCGGGAGAGGTCGCTCACCGGCCGCGCGAATCCCTGCAGCACCGGCCCGATCGCGCGCGCGCCAGCCATGCACTGGGTGAGCTTGTAGCCGATGTTGGCGGCATCGAGGTCGGGAAAGACGAGCACGTTCGCCCGGCCTGCCACCGCGCTCTCGCCCTTCACCTTCTTCGCCGCCACCGCCGGCGAGAGCGCCGCGTCGGCCTGCAGCTCGCCGTCGATGGCGAGATCCGGGGCGCGTTCCCGCGCCAGCGCGAGCGCGCGCGTCACCTTCTCCACGCGCGCGTGCTGGGCGCTGCCTTTGGTGGAGAATGACAGCAGCGCCACGCGCGGCTCCTCGTCGAGCAGCGCGCGGTACGTCTGCGCCGACGCAAGCGCGATGTCGGCGAGCGCTTCCGGGTCCGGATCCACGTTCACCGCGCAGTCCGCATAAAGAAAGGTCCCGGCCGCGGCGCCGTCCCGGCCGGGAACGATCATCAGGAAGAAGCTCGACGGCGTGCGGATGCCGGGGGCGAGGCCCACGGTCATCAGTCCGGCCTCGATCACGCGCCCGGTCGTGTTCGCCGCGCCGGCGATCATCGCGTCCGCGTCACCGGCCTTGACCATCATTCCGGCGTAAAACAGCGGCTTGCGCACCAGCCGCTCCGCGACCTTCACGCTCGCGTTCGGCCGCCCGGCCGAATAGAGGGCGGCGTATGCGCCGAGTCGGCCGCTTTGCTCGGGATCAATCACCTCGACGCCGTCGAGAGCCGCGTCCGCGCCGAGCAGAATGGGAACCGCGATACGCTCATCCCCC